>NZ_JASCAS010000046.1:0-129882 GCF_029967615.1 Aeromonas sp. V90_14
TATACACACTTTCCAGGCGTGCTCCTTCAGCCACTCGGACACCTCACCAAATTTTCGCTCACAGCGCCGTTGCGCTGGAACGGGGCGTAATTTAGGGGAAAGGGCTGCCTGGGTCAACCACTTTTCCCCTTATTTTTCATAATCTTTATCGAACGCCTATCCCTTGAACAGAATGCCGGTTTTTTAAACCCGCTCAGGGCTTGGGGAGGATAATCAGGCTGTCCGGCAGCTCGTTCTGGTCGCGGGTGGCGGGGAAGGCGTCGGTCAGAATGGCGCTGGTCCGCTCAATGCACTCGAGGAAACCCTGCTCCACCTCCTTGTTGCGCACCCGGCGGGTGAAGTCATCGATGATCTCCTGCCACTGGCCGTTGTCGATGTGCTGGGCGATGCCGTCATCCACCAGGATCTCCACGTAGTGCTCGGCCACCGAGACGAAGATCAGCACCCCCAGCCGATCCTGAGTACGATGCAACCCCTGTTCGACGAACTGCAGGCGTGCCATCAGGGCGGCCCTGTGCTGGCGAACCTGTTTGGGGATCAGGTACATCTTGATGGGGGTCCAGTGGAACAGGATGCTCAGCACCAGCCAGACCGACCACTGCACCAGCAGGATCTCGTACCAGCCGAGCCAGAAACCGAGCTCGAATACCAGCAGCGGGGTGAGCATGGCCAGCAGCGCCGCCCACAGGGTGGGGATGTAGCGATAGCCGTCGCTGGCGGGGGCCAGAACGGTCACCAGCTCGGCATCGGTTGCCTGCTCCGCCTGCTTGACCCTGGCCTGCAGCGTGTGAAAGAACTGTTTCGAAATCATGTGTCGTCTCTTAATCCCTGTTACCAACCACCGGAGGCACCGCCGCCGCCGAAACTGCCGCCCCCTCCGCTGAAACCGCCGCCACCACCAAAACCGCCACCGGAGCGACCGGCACCGAAGCCACCGGCGAGGTAAGCGGCGCGGCGCCGGCCACCCCTGCCGCCACCACCACCGCCACGCAGGTTGTGCAGCACGATCATCACTATCACCATCAGGATGAACAGCCAGGGCCCGCCCAGCTTATCCTTGCCGGCGTTGTCCACCGGTTTGTACTCGCCCGCCAAGGCCTGCATGATCGCCTGGCTGCCGGCGATCACCCCGGCCACCATGTCGCCGCGTTTGAACGCGGGCAGGATCCGGGTCTGGATGATGTTGGCGGCGATGGCATCGGGCAGGGCACCTTCCAGCCCGTAACCCACTTCGATGCGCACCTTGCGTTCATCCTGTGCGATCAGCAGCAGCACCCCGTTGTCCTTGCCCTTCTGGCCGATGCCCCAGTGACGGCCGAGCTGATAGCCGTACTCCTCGATGGTGTCGCCCGCCAGCGTGTCGATGGAGACCACCACCAGCTGGATGCCGCTGCGCTTCTCGAATGCCGCCAGCTGCTGGGTGAGCTGGTGGGCCTGCTTGCGGGACATCAGGTTGGCCTCGTCCACCACTCGCCCGCTCAAGGCGGGGAAGGTGGGGGCGGCGGATACCACCGCCGTCCACACCAGCAGGCAGGACAACAGGGCACGGATCACGCGCTTCATTGGAAGCTGACCTTGGGCGCCTCATCGGCACCGGGCTTGGCGCTGAACGTCGGTTTGGCCTCCAGATCCGAGTAGAGCAGCTTGGACCAGATGACGCCGGGGAAGGTGCGGATCTCGGTATTGAACTGACGTACCGCTTCTATGTAGTCGCGCCGGGCCACCGAGATACGGTTTTCGGTGCCTTCCAGCTGGGCCTGCAGGGTGAGGAACTGCTGATCCGCTTTGAGCTCCGGGTAGCGCTCGACCACCACCATCAGCCGGGAGAGGGCGCCGGAGAGCTGGTTCTGGGCCGCTTCAAACTCTTTGAGCTGGGCGGGATCGCTGACCTGCAGGCTGCCCACCCGGGCTCTGGCATCGGTCACCGCCTTGAGGGTGTCCTGCTCATGGCTGGCGTAGCCCTTGACGGTGGCCACCAGATTGGGGACCAGATCGGCACGGCGCTGATACTGGTTTTCGACCTGGCCCCAGCTCGCCTTGACCTGCTCATCCAGGGTCGGAATATTGTTCATGCCGCAACCGGTCAGGCCCAGCAGCAGGGTCATAACCAACAGGGACTGGATTGCCCTCTGCCAGAGTGAAGTGGCCATCTTGTTGTTCTCCATTGACATTTTTTGCAGATAACGGCTCACCATACCAGCTTGTGGTCAACCGCCACAACGGGCGGGCAGCCTGGGTTTGTGGTAAGTCATCGAAACCTTGGGCAGTTGCGGCTTGTCTTTGAGCCAGGAGGCCAGCTCGGCGCCGCAGCCGTTGCCGGGCGGGATCGGCGCCTGAGGCTGGCAATCCGGGCTGCCGGCCGGGCAGCGCAGACGCACATGAAAGTGGCTGAAGTGGCCGACCCAGGGGCGCAACTTGGCGACCCAGGGTTCATCAGGCGCCCGTTTGCATACCTCGGCCTTGAGCACCGGGTTGATGAAAATGCGGGCGACCTCGGGCTTGCTGGCTGCCAGGCGCAGCAGGTTTAGCTGCTGGGGGCCGAAGCGCCCGGGCAGCACCCGGTAGCTGGGCTCATCGATCAGCGCCCACTCCTTGGGGGCATCCTGCTCCCATGTTGAGATGGGCTGGTTGGCCATGCGAAACCAGATGTCGGCGTCGAGGCCGGTCTGGTGGCTGCGGTGACCGGAGGTGAAGGGACCGCCGTGGGCCATAGCGAGATCGGCGATATAGAGGTCCGGCATACCGGCCATGCGGGTCTGGTTGGCCAGGGTGGTCAAGTAGGCGATGAGCTCGGGGTGGCCGTAGTAGCGCAGTCGCTTGGTGCGGATCACCTGATAGCCGGGGCCGGTCAGCGGCAGCGCTACCCCGTTCTTGAGGCAGCCGGCGGAGTAGCCGCCAATCGCTTCGGCCTGGTGGGGATGAGGTTCGGCAAGAAAAGTACTGGCCATGAAGAGCAGGGTGGTGGCAAGCATGAGACTCCCGACAAGCATGCGAATGGGCTCAGATGAAGAGAATGATACCAAGAGTCCGGTGAGGCCGTCACCCGATGAGCGAGCCCTGTTGCATCCCGGTGTCGGGCTCGCGCACAATGCGCGCCAAAATTGGCGCATCCAGGGCGTGTAAACGCACAGGCAAGAGGAGAAGAGAATGAAGGTCAGTGAGCTGGTGAACAAAGAGAGACTGGTCTGGCTGATGCCCCCTGCTCGCCGTTTCTATCCGGTGATGGTTGTGCTGTTGCTGGCGAGCCTGGTCACCGTGCTGGCCGCCGTCAGTCTGGGTTATCCGCAAATGGGTTTGCTGTCCTGGGTGGGGCTGGTGTTTGGCGGCATAGTGCTGCTGATGATGATACTGCCTCGCAGCTGGCAGCGCTGGCGGCTGGCGGAGCTGGCCTGGGACGATACGCATCTTTACCTGCTCAATGGCAGCAGTGATCGGGCACAGGCCCTGCCAAGATCGGTACTGGTCGGGGTCGAGCGGGATCGCAAGGTGGGCCACGATGGTCAGTGGCTGGCCTTCAGCCTGGATCTGGCGCTGAACGATGAGCAGCTGGCGGCCGCCACTGCGCTGATGGGGTTGAGTCGGGAAGGCACCCATGTCGTGGCGCCCGGCATCTATCGCTTTGGCTTTAAGCGCGCCTGGCATGGTCGACGCACGCTGCAGGGGCTGCTGGATGCCCTGCTCCCCATATGAGCTGACTATTTTCTCGACAATCTTCCCCAAAGCTCAGATACTGCCAGTGACTCGAATTGATCTTGCCCGTTCTGTTCACCCAAGAGATCAATGACTTGAGTGAACCGTACGGGGGAGTGCCCAGGCATGATGCCCTGGCAGGTCCGGCATGGGGGTTGTGCCCTTACCTTTGTGTTGGTGATTGGATAGAGAAGGCACCTTGAATCGAGAGTGGATGGCATGAAGATTTACGTAGGTAATCTGTCGTACCGGATGACGGCCGACGAACTGACAACCGTGTTCAGCCAATTTGGGCAGGTAGACAAGGTCGATATCATCATCGATCGCGATACCGGTCAGTCCAAGGGGTTTGGCTTCATTGAAATGCCTGTCAATGGCGAGGCTGAAAAGGCCATCGCCGGTTTGCATGGCACCGAAATCGGTGGCCGTACCATCACAGTCAACCAGGCCAAGCCGAAGACAGATGCACCACGTGGTCGCCCCCAGCGTCATCGCTGAGCTGCCTCGATAACGCAAAACGGCATGGGTTTCCCCCATGCCGTTTTTGTTTCTGGCGTTTACGGGATGAATCAGGGCACGTCGTAACCGAGCGCCGCCTTGCGAATGCGGAACCACTGCTGGCGATTGAGGACGATGGCTTCAGCGGCCACGGCGGTGGCAATCCGCTCCCGCTTGCCGGAGCCTATCAGCGGCAGCGGCTGGCTTGGCAGCATCATGACCCAGGCGTAGACCACCTGTTCGATCTGCTCGGCGCCCACTTCCTGGCGGATCTGCTCGAGCTCGGCGCGCAGCGGGGCATATTCGGGGGCCTGGAACAGGCGCCCGCCACCGAGGCAGGACCAGGCCATCGGCTTGATGCGCAGTTGCTGGCATTGGTCCAGGGTACCGTCCAGGGTGGTGCTCTGGTTGAGCGGCGAGATCTCCAGCTGGTTGGTCACCAGCGGGAAGGGCAGACGCGACTGCAGCAGCTCGAACTGGCGAGGGGTGAAGTTGGAGACCCCGGCATGCTTGATCTTGCCCGCCTGCTTGAGGGTGATGAAGGCATCGGCCACTTCGTCGGCATCCATCAGGGGATCCGGGCGGTGGATCAGCAGCAGATCCAGATGGTCGGTGGCCAGCTTTTTCAAGGAGGCCTCGGCACTGGCGATGATGTGCGCCTTGCCGGTGTTGTAGTGATTCAGCGCGTGTTCCGGCTTGGCGGTGAGGGCGATGCCGCACTTGCTGACGATCTCCATCCGGCTGCGCAGAGAGGGTTCAAGGCGCAGGGCGTTGCCGAAGGCCTCTTCGCACTGGTAGCCACCATAGATGTCGGCGTGATCGATGGTGGTGACCCCCAGATCCAGGTGGTACTTCATCAGATCCAGCAGGGCGTGCGGGGAGAGTTGCCACTCCATCAGACGCCAGTAACCCATGATGAGGCGAGAGAAGGTCGGGCCCTGTGGATGCAGAGAGAGGCGGGATACGGACATGGTGGCTCCTTGGCGGATAAGGGAAAAAATGCTGCCAGCATCTTGGTCTCTTCTGGCTGGCAAGGCAATAATGCGGCTTTTGTTAATTCGAACTTTGGTTCTGAAGGGGAAGGAAATGGACGGTTTTGCCGAGCGCTTGCAGAGCCTGATCGGGACGGGCAGCATCAGTGCCTTTGCCCGCAAGGTGGGGTTGAGTGAGGCCCTGATCCGTAAATATCTGAAAGGAGCCGAACCCGGCCTTGGCAAGGCCAACCAGATTGCCATGGCCGCCAACTGCTCGCTGGAGTGGCTCGCCACCGGCTGCGGCTACCTTTATCGGCAGGCGGAGGTAGTGGACCGAGAAGCGCTGAGCGCCGCCGGCACCTTGTTGCAGGAACAGTTGCCGCAGCAGCGCCTGCCCGCAGAAGACGAGCTGGTTACCCTGCTCGCTTACTACCAGTTCTTGCGCAGTCACAAGCAGGCTGATGGATTTCTGGATCTGGCGCGGGCGCGCGAATTTGGCAAACACCTGCATGAGGCGTGAGCCTGGATGGGGATGGCCGGGCAACAGCCGTGGATTATTCTGATACCCTCTAAAGCAGATGAGGGCAGCGGGGAGAGGGTGATGGGCTATCTGATCTTGGGCAGCGGCGGATTGGGCGCGGCGCTGGCACATGAGCTATCCGCCCGTGGCGAGGAGCTGGTGCTGGCCGGCAGGCATCTGCCCAAGGGCGTGGATCCCGCCTGCTATTTCCCGTTGCAGGAGGTGGATGCGCTCTCCTTCGATGCCCTGTTCACCCTCTATGACACGGCGCCGCTGCCGAGCGTGGTGATCAACACCATCGGCCTGCTGCACGACATCAACTTCATGCCGGAGCGGCGGGTGGAGGAGGTCAATCCCAGATGGCTGTGCGACAGCCTGCTGGCCAACGCCTGGCCGCAGCTGGCTCTGGCCGCCTGCCTGAGCCGCCGAATGACGGTGGATACCCGCCTCTGGCTTTGCTCTCTTTCCGATCTGGCCGGCAGTCTTGGCGCCAACGAGACGGGCAGTCGTTACAGCTACCGGATGAGCAAGGCGGCACTCAACATGGGGGCAAGAACGCTGGCCCACGAGTGGCGGGAGCGCTTCCCCGCCGCCGGGGTTGTCACCGTGCACCCAGGGCTGATGGCCACCCCCATGAATCAACCCTTTCTAGATGAACTGGCGGCCGAGACCTTGCAGGATCCTGCGCTGGTGGCGCCGCGTCTGCTTGATCTCATCAACCAATTGTCGTCGGCCCAGTCCGGCTGTTTCCTCGACCTGCAGGGCCAGCCGCTGCCCTGGTAAGCCGTCACCTGCTTCACATTCCGGAAACGGCCCGCTTGCCAAGCCAGCTCCTGCTGGCTAACGTCATCCTCCTGCTTCAGGAGGGATGTCATGCGCTATATCGATTTACGAAGTGATACGGTCACCCAGCCCACGGATGCCATGCGCCAGAGCATGCTGCATGCCGAGGTGGGGGATGATGTCTACGGGGAAGATCCCGGTGTCAATGCACTGGAGGCCCGTGGGGCCGAGCTGCTTGGCAAGGAGGCCGCGCTGTTTGTCTCCTCGGGCACCATGTCCAATCTACTGGCGGTGATGAGTCACTGTCAGCGGGGGGAGGGCGCCATCGTCGGTCAGGCGGCCCACATCTATCGCTATGAGGCGCAGGGGAGCGCCGTGCTGGGCTCGGTCGCGCTGCAGGCGGTGCCCATGCAGGCCGACGGTTCGCTGGCAGTGGCCGATGTCGCCGCGGCGATCGCCCCTGATGATGCCCATTTTGTGCAGACCCGACTGGTCTGCCTTGAAAACACCCATAACGGCAAGGTGCTGCCCCTTCACTACCTGCAGGCGATGCGCAAGTTCGTCGACGAACGCGGGTTGCAACTGCATCTGGATGGAGCCCGTTTGTTCAACGCCGCCGTGGCGAGCGGCCATGGGGTACACGAGCTGGCCGCCCCCTTTGACAGCATCTCCATCTGCCTTTCCAAAGGGTTAGGTGCACCGGTAGGGTCGCTGCTGGTGGGTTCTCGCCCCTTCATCGCCCGCGCCAGACGGCTGCGCAAGATGCTGGGTGGTGGCATGCGCCAGGCGGGGATCCTGGCTCAGGCCGGTCTGTTTGCCCTCGATCAGCATGTGGCCCGGTTGGCGGACGATCACCGCCGTGCCAGACGGCTGGCCGAAGGGTTGGCCGCATTGCCCGGCATCGAGCTGGATCTCGCGCTGGTGCAGACCAACATGGTATTTCTGCGGCTGGTGAAAGGGGAGGCCGAGGCGCTGCTCGCGTTCATGAAGGAGCGGGGGATCCTCTTCTCCGGTTACGGCGAGATGCGGCTGGTGACTCACCTGCAGATCACCGATGACGACATCGACGAGGTGATCGATGCCTTCACCGAGTACCTTGCCGTACGTTAAGGTTCACTCAATAAAACAGGGCGCCAAGGCACCCTGTTTTATTGTTGAGCAGAAAGCGGGTCACGCCTGGCGCTGGCCGCTCATCAGCATGGCCTCGTCGGTGGCGTCGTAGATCATGACCGCGATGTGGGTCACCTGACCGCCAAAATCGGCCAGCGGCACCAGCGTCAGGTTCTGGAACATGTGGGGGGCTGAGCCGGTGATCGGGCGGTAGTTGGAAAAACGCAGCAGATAGGGTTTCTGCTCCCAGGTGCTGAAGGCGCGGTTGTTGAGCTTGAACACCATGTTGGCCTTGCGCTCGAACCAGGCCCGATCCACATCGGGGAAGAGTTCGAACAGCACGCCATCGCGCACCTCGCCGGCCAATCGGCCGCTGTGGCTCTCCATGAAGCCGTTCCACACCTGCACCTTGTACTCCTTGTCGAGCACCACCAGCCCCACGTCCAGGTTCTGGACTATGTTCATCAGCCAATGAAATTCACGGATTTCCATGGTCACTCCTAGAGCATGTGCATGATTTTGTTGTTCATGGTGGCGATGGAATCTTCGGTAAACAGCAGCAGCAGATCGCACTGCACCGCGTAATCCTGGACCCGGTAGTTGATCTCGATGGCCAGGGTGCGGCGCCAGCGGCTCTTGTTGGTGTTGATGAGCTCGTTGATGGGCCTGTGCTGGCCGAGTACCACAGGATGGCCCTGACTGAAGGGGGTGTCGAGCTGGCTGGCGTAGCCGCGCAAAAAGGCGCCGATCAGCACGTTGGCCGTGTCCATCAAGAGTTCCAGTTCGGCGTTGCGATCGAGCACGCCCTGATGGTTCATCAGCCGGGCCAGATCCTTGAAACTGGAATCGTGGAACAGGATCAGCGCCTCGCCGGCGATACCGGCGCCGATGAAGCCCTGGCAGACGGCGGAGAGAGTATCCGAGTCGGCGGCGGCCGAGAGGGCCATGTGCAGCTCGGACACTTCCAGCACGTTGACGTTGGGAATGGGCAGCACCACGAAGGCGTTGAGCAGGCGGGCCAGCAGGTCGGCGGCCTGGCCCATGGAGACGTTGGCGAGCTCCTGATAGACGTCGCGCACCTCGGGACTGATCTTGATGCCAGTATCCAGACTGCCGGCATCACTGACACTCTGGCCGGCGGGCCGGGTGTCATGTGCAGTGGCGGCACCTTTGGCCTGCCACAGCTCATGCTGCTTCAGCAGGGCGCTGAGGGTTTCCGGTGCGGCGGGTTTCTTTATGAAATCCAGCGCGCCCAGCCCCATCACTCGCTGATAGGCTTCCGGCTGGATATCGCCGGAGACCACGAAGACCTTGTTGCGCAGTCCCTCCCGCTGGAGGGTCTCCAGCACGCCGTAGCCATCCATTTCCGGCATGGTCAGGTCGAGAAAGATCAGATCCCCATGACCCATCAGCACCTGCTCTATCCCTTCCAGCCCGTTGGCGGCGTAATGCAGCGTCACATCCCAGTCGGCGGGAAGGGCGCGGGCCAGCTGTTTACGGGCGAATCCTGAGTCATCACATATCAATACATTCATAGTGTTAGGCTGGCCTGGTCAACGAGGATTGCTATAAGTGTGGCCCGCCAACGGTCAGATGCAATGGGACAGGCTGGTCGCCGGTGAAAATTGATTGTCCCATTGGCGATTCCGGTAGCGCGCTGAATATTTTTCAACAAATTCAGCGAACATCTTAACACGCAGCGGGGCAAACTGAGGCTGGCAGCGCAACATATAGAAGGGCCGGTTGCCGGTTTTCCAGTCGGGCAGTACCGGGACCAACTGCTCATCCTGCAGAAAGGGATGCACGTAGTGGAGTGGGGCATTGACGATCCCCAGGTGGCGCCTGGCCGCCCGGACGGCAGCCTGGGTCTGGTTGACGGTCAGTTTGGCGGTACGCTTGATCTGTACCGTCTGCTCGTCCCGATCGGTCAACTGCCAGTGCTGGTGCGGCCAGCAGTAGATCAGCGCGTGCTCTTCCAGCTGGGCGGGATGCGCCGGTGTGCCCATCTTCTCCAGATAGAGCGGGGAGGCAAACAGGCCGTATTCGATGTGGCCAAGGCAGAGTGCGTTGGGCAAGGATTGCGGCAGCTCGCCGTTGAAGAACACCAGATCCCGGTCGTTGTCGAACAGATGCTGGTGGTCATTGGTCTGGGTAATGTCGAACTGCACTTCTGGGTAGTGCAGGCCAAAGTCCGCCAGCATGTCGACCAGGATGGTGTTGGAGAGGGCGATGGGGGCCGCCAGACGGATCACCCCGTTGATGTCGGCCTCTTTGCCCTGGATCTCGCCGGTGGCCTGCTCGATCGCGGCCAACGGGGTGCACAGGCGCTCGTAGTAGCGCAGCCCTTCGTCGGTGAGGCGGAGTTTGCGGGTGGATCTGTGTAGCAAGGAGCAGCCGAGCTGCTCTTCCAGCTGAGAAATACGTCGACTGATGGTGCCGGTTGGCATGCCCAGTGCGGCAGCCGCGTGGGAGAAGCCTCCCTCTTGCACCACCTTGACGAATAGATAGAACTCTTCGATGTACTTCATAAGCGGTGTTCTGGGTGTAACAAGCCAGTGACCTTAAGAAGAGGTGCCCGCCTTGGCAAGCTCAATCCGGCGTTTAATTGATCTGGATTAGATTCGACTCCCGCTGGTACTGATGCAACAGCCGGACAAATTCGACCGGATCCCGGTCAAGGCTGTTGTCCGGCACCAGCAGATCGTAGCCGAGCAGCTCGCGCAGCCGGGTCATGCGGTTGGCCAGCATGGCGATCACCCCCTCATAGCGCTGGCCGGAGGGAGAGCGAAAATGGCTCTCCTCCAGCAATCCCTCGCCCTGAAAGGCATAGGCACAACCTCCGCTGCAGCAGGCCGGTTGTTCGCTGCGCAGTGCCTGCAGCAAGACGCTGCGTTGCTCGGTCAGCAGGCGTACTGCCAATCTGGGTGTGATCAATGTCAAAAAATCGTCGTAATCTTTTATTTTCAAACCGATATAGGGCAGGGGGACCAGATCCCAGCCCAGATGAATGTGCGGCTGGTCGATTCGCTGAATATTTCTCCATTTCAGGATCCAACCGCCGTATTTATGGTGATATTGCAGACAATCGTGACAGAGGGAGAGACTGAAGTGGGGTTCAATCAGCTTCAATGAGCCGATAAATATCATCATCAGACCCGCCAGCAGGCCGGAGACGAGGGGGATTAGTGGTTGTTCACCGAATAAAAAAAGTATAAAAATCATAGCAATGGTTACTATGATGCCCAACAATACCAACGTGAGTCCGTTTTTTCTGACCATGGGTTTCACATGTAGCGTTTTCATATGAAGCCAGCCCTTTGCGCATGCTTGTTTCACATTATGGGCTGGATCCGATTTTGTACCAGCACCGGGTGCCCGGGAGGGCCCTCCGTCGCTGGGTTTCCCTGTGATCACACATCATGAATCACCATATTAGATGAATACGCTAGACGAACGGTTATTGAACGGGATGGATGTGCTGCATACCCCAATCTGGGTTTATGATATCCGGCATCACCACATCTATTGGGCCAATCGCGCCGCCTTGAGCGTGTGGGAAGCAAGCTCGCTGGGCGAGCTGCAATCGCGCGATTTCTCGGCCGACATGGCACAGGCCATCGATCTGCTGTTGCAGCGCTACCTCGGGGATTTCCAGCAGGGACGCAGCTACAGCGAGTGGTGGACCCTCTCCCCCAAGGGCGTGAAAAAGCAGATCTACCTGCGCCTCTCCGGCATCCAGCTGGCGGGTCGGCTGATGATGATGACCGAGGCGGTGATCGACGCCGATACCCTCTATCAGGAGTCCTCGCTCGCCACCGGCGATACCCTGGCCTGTCTGTTTGACAATCAGGGCCAGCTGGAGAGCGGCAACCACCATTTCGACATGTGTTTCGGCAACCAGATCCGCTACCTCTCCCAGCTCTTCTCCGGCAATGACGAGGCTTTCTACCAGAAGCTCTCCCGCCTCGATGAAGTGGTGGCCGAGGGGGAGTGCCGCACCCTCAAGGGGATGCGCTGGTTTCAGTACCAGTTTCGCCACATTCAGCAGGGGGCGCAGATCCTGCTCACCATGCGCGACATCACCGACCGCAAACTGGAAGAGCTGGAGCACCGCCACTTGGCCTGGCACGATTCGCTGACCGGCCTGCTCAACCGTTATGGCTTGATGAAATCGCTGGAGGCCTATTGCGGGCTGGGCGGGCGTTTTGCGCTGGTGTTCATGGACTTGGACAACTTCAAGCTGGTCAACGACAACTACGGCCACAAGGCCGGTGACCGACTGCTGGAGCGGGTTGCCGGCCGGCTCAAGCAGATCTGTCCGCGCGATGTGGAGCTGGCGAGGCTCGGTGGCGACGAATTCACTGCCCTGGTGCCGCTCAGCCACTCGAGCGATCGGGCGCAGGAGGTGGCTGACCTCATGCTCTCCCAGATGACCAAGCCGCTGCAGCTGAGCGGCGTGCCCGAGGTGACCATCGGCGGCAGCATCGGCATCGCCATCTATCCGGACGATGCGGACGATGGCGACAACCTCATCACCCGCGCCGACATGGCCATGTACCAGGCCAAGCAGATGGGCCGGCTGCGCTGGCAGCGCTTCACCCCCAGCATGCAGCAGACTCTGCATCGCAAGCTGACCCTGAAGCAGTTTCTGGCCAAGGCCATCGGGCGAGGGGAGCTGAGCCTCTGCTACCAGCCTCAGGTGGATGTGGCACAGGGCAAGCTGCTCGGGTACGAGGCGCTGCTGCGCTGGCACAATCCCGTGCTGGGCCACGTCTCGCCGGTGGAGTTCATCCCGCTGGCGGAAGAGATGGGGCTGATCCGCGAGATAGGCAGCTGGGTGTTGTCGACGGCGCTGGCCCAGATGGCTCACTGGCAACGGGAGTGGCGGGTGAACGTGCCGGTGTCGGTCAATCTTTCCGGCTTCCAGCTCTCTTCCGCCTTGCCTGAACTGGTGGCCCAGCAGCTCAAGGAGTTCGGGGTGGCGGCCAGCCTGCTGACGCTGGAGCTGACCGAGACGGTATTGATGCTGGACATGAAGGGGTGCATCGAGATCCTCGACGCCCTGAGCGCACAGGGGATCAAGATTGCCATCGATGATTTCGGTACCGGCTACTCGTCGCTGGCCTATCTCAACCGGCTGCCCATCGACACCATCAAGCTGGATCGCTCCTTCGTGGTGGGCCTCAACCTGCCGGTGATCCGCGCCACTGTCGCCATGGCCACCAGCCTGGGTCTTGGCATCATGGCCGAAGGAGTGGAGGACGAGCACGAGCTCGCCGCCCTGCGCACCCAGGGCTGCCACGTGTTTCAGGGGTTCCTTTTCAGCAAGCCGATGACGGTGGCGCAGGTGGAAGAGAGCCGTTTCATGGTCAGCTGCAAGGCCGGCCGCTATCCGCTGGCAGGCTAACGGATTACTCTGTGGCGCCGCTAATGCGAGGGGCCTTGGGCCCCTCGCTGTTTTTGGGTAGAGTGTGGGCTTCGTCTCTGGAGGCAACATGAACCCGACTCTCGACCTTATTCTCGCCCATCGCTCCATTCGTCAATTCACCGCCGAGCCCATCACCGACATTCAGCTCGACCAGATCCTTAGCGCGGCCCAGGCCGCTTCCAGCTCCAGCTTTTTGCAGGCCAACAGCATCATCCGGGTGACCGACAAGGCACTGCGCAGCCGCCTGGCCGAGCTGGCGGGACACCAGGCCTACGTGGCCCAGGCCGCCGAGTTTTTGCTGTTTTGCGCCGACTACCATCGCCACTGCGAAGTGGTGCCGGATGCCCAGACCGGCTTTGTGGAGCAACTGCTGATCGGTGCCATCGACGGCGCCCTGATGGCCCAGAATGCCTTGTTGGCAGCCCAATCCATGGGACTTGGTGGCGTCTATATCGGCGGGATCCGCAACAATCCGGCCGCCGTGAGCGAGGCGGTGGGGCTGCCGCATCAGGTGATCCCGCTGTTCGGCCTCTGCCTTGGCCACCCCGCCCAGGCGCCCGAACAGAAACCCCGTCTGCCCCGCGCTCTGATGGTGCATGAAAACCACTATCAGACCGAACTGGATCGCGATCTCCTTGCCGGCTACGACCAGCAGATCGAGGCTTACTACCAGTCCCGCAGCAGCAACAACAAGCAGCAGAGCTGGAGCGGCCAGATCCGAGGCATCCTAGGCAAGGAGGCGCGCCCCTTCATGCAGGATTTCCTGCGATCCAGGGGGTTCAACCTCAAGTAATGGGCCCGATGGGCGATACTAAGGGGTAATGGCGGTGTCGCCAGCGCCGCGTGATCCTGGCTTTCCCCTGTGCTCCTGCCCGTCTGGGCACAACAAATCGGGGGCAAGCTCCGCGCTGCGGACTACCTTAACTAGGTAAGCTGTTGTAGGATCACGCAATTGGATTGGGACAGGAGTTTGGACTTCCTATGATTTTAACCCTGGTATTGCTGTCTATTGGCGCACTCCTGTTTCTGGTCATCGCCTATAACGTGGTGCAGCAATATAAGCAGAAGGCAGAGGCCGACAAGCGTCACGCCATCGCTCGCCACAAGTCAGTGGTGGATGAAACCGAAGAGATGCTGCTCAACGTCAACCTGGTGCCCTTCTCCAAGAACATAGTGTTGCTGTTGCAGCACCGGATCCTCGATGCCTATCGCGCCATCGCTCTGGTGATGCCGAGCGGCCAGCTCAAGCAGCGCATTGCCGACGTGCAGACCCAGATCAAGAACGTGCAGGAGAACTACAGCAGTCAGGATGAGGGGCACTTCAAGACCCCGGAATCGGATCGCCAGGCCATCCAGATGCTGCAGCTGGTCAAGAAGATGCGGGCCGTGCTGCGGGTTGAACACAACAAGGGCAAGATAGATCCGCAGGGCTTTGCCCAGGAGGATCGCCGCCTCGAGCTGATGCAGCTCAAGATCAACATCGCCAACCTGGTGAAGCGGGCCATGGATGCCCAGATCCAGGGGCAGTTCGGCACCTGCCGTCAGCTCTACACCAAGGGACTTTCGGCCCTGGCCAGCGTCACCGACAAGGATCCCTACCTGATGGCCCGTGAAGAGGACATGCGGCAGGGCCTGGCCGGACTCGATGCCCACCTGCAGGAGCACAGCGAGAAAGAGCTGCAGAGCATCAAGGACAAAGAGGCGGACGAGCTGGACGTCCTGTTCCAACCCAAGAAAAAATGGTGATTATGTCGCACTCACTCGATACCACACTGGGGCCGATGGCCCCATTTGTTTGCCAGCTGTTGACCGAGCTGGAGGCCCTCGCCATCCATCCTGCCACCATCGAGGTCGACCACCTCTGCTACCGGGCCGCCACCCTGTCGGAGTATCAGGCCCTGAAGGCTCTATTGGCAAGCCATGGTGACCTGCTGGTGGAGGGGATGATCGGCGGACGGCCCATCGCCACCTACCGCCTGCATCAACCGGTACCCCACGCCCACGGCATCGTGCCCTGCATCGAGCTGGCAGCGCCCAAACCGGGTCGCAGCCACCAGGCGGGACTGGAACATATCGAACTGGTGGTGCCTTCGCTGGACGCCTTGCTGGCGGCCCATCCGGAGGTGTCCTTCAAAACCGGCAACCTGCGTGATGAGCGCAATCCTGACGTGGCGGTGATGCTGGCCTCAGGGCAGATCAAATTTCATCTGCGCACTTTGGCCGAGGTGATTGAAGAAGAGCTGGTGAGCGGCGCCGTGGTGCCGGTGCCTGTCGGCTACTACGACCAGCCTTGATGAAACGGGGCCGCTTGACCGGCCTCGTTTCATAGCCGAGATGGCATCAGGGATGGCAGATGCGGGAGCGGGCGGGGCGTCCCTTCAAGTGGCCGAGCCAGAGGCTCAACCCCGCCGTGATGACCAGTACCAGCTCGATGCCGAGCACCAATCCCCCGAGCCCCCCTTGCTCCCAGAAAGGGTGCAGATAGAGCCCCCCCAGACTGGCCCCCAGATAGTAACCCACCAGATAGAGCGACGAGGCGAGCGCCCGGTTGTGCTCCACGTGCTGGCCGACCCAGGCGCTGGCGCAGGCGTGGGCAAGGAAAAAGCCGAAACTCGAGATGAGCAGGCCTGAGAGGATGGCGCCGAGCGAGCCGCCCAGCAGCAGGGCGCTGCCTAGCGCCATCAGGGCTATGCCGACCAGCAGCAGGCGCTGCGCGCCCCAGCGATGGGCACAGCGGCCGCTGAGGGAGGAGGCTACCGTCCCCGACAGATAGGTCAGAAACAGCATGCCGAGCCATTGGGTAGGCAAGGAGAAGGGGGGGCTGGCCAGCAGGAAGGTGAGGTAGCTGTATTGGTTCAGAAACACCATGAAGTTGAGGCCGCCGATGAGGTAGGCCCCCACCAGCAGCGGGTTGCCGAGGTGGCTGGCGATCGCCTGACGAAACTGGCCGGGCTTGGCGATGACGGGCACGAAACGGGTCTGGGCCGGCAGCAGCCAGATGACCAGGGGCAGCAATGACAGGCTGATGAGGCCGATGCCGAGAAAAGTGTGCTGCCAGTCGCCAAACCAGCCTGCCAGCAGACCGCCGACCACTCGGCCGGCGATACCCCCCAGCGAGTTGGCGGCAATGTAGACCCCGACGGCGGAGAGCAGGGCCCGCTTGCTGAACTCTTCCCCCATGTAGGCGATGGCGGTGGCGGGCAGCCCTGCCAGCAGGACCCCCTGCAGGATCCGCAGCAACAGTAGCTGTTCAAACTGACTGACCAGGCTGATAAGCAGGGAGAGCAGGATGGCGCCGGCCAGACTCCACAGCATGATCCGGCGCCGGCCGAAGCGATCCGCCAGCCGGGCGCAGACGAGCAGCGAGACGGCGAGCCCAGCGGTGCAGCCGGCCAGGGTCCAGCCGGCCGACAGCGAGCTGACGGAGAACACCTCGGCCAGCAGCGGCAGCAGCGGGTGGGTTTGATAGAGATTGAGAAACACCAGGAAGGAGCCCAGGCTGAGGGCCAAGGTGGCGCGGATCCATTCACGACTACCGACTTCGATCATATGCAATTGTCCTGACAGCTTTGTTGCAGGTTAGTGCGCGCCAGAGCATAAATATAATATATTTAAGTTATCCACCTGATAAACCAAATTGATATGGACCTGAAACAGCTCACCTATCTGCTGGCGGTGCGGGATGCCGGCTCTTTTACCAAGGCGGCCAACGGGTTGCACGTGGCGCAGCCCGCCATCAGCATGGCCATCGCCAAGCTGGAGCAGCAGCTCGAGCTGCGCTTGTTCGACCGCCAGGATCGCAACGTGCGGCTCACCCCGGAAGGGGAGGTGCTCTGCCGCCATGCCGAGCGCCTGCTGCGCCAGATGCATCAGGCCGAGGCCGAGATGGCCGAACTCAAGGGGCTGGAGCGCGGAGAGGTGCGCATCGGCATCCCCTACATGATGGGCTCCTATTACTTTCCGCCGATCCTGATGGCCTTCAAACATCGCTACCCCGGCCTCAAGATCCGGGTGGAGGAGGCGGGCACCCGCGAGCTTTTGAGCCGCATGGTGGACGGCTCGCTGGATCTTGCCATCCTCATCACCAGCGACCTGCCGCCGGCGCTGGAGGGGGCCCAGCTACTGCGTGAAGAGATGTTGATGGTGGTGGGAGAGGAGCATCCGCTGTGCCAGGCCCGGAGCGTGTCGCTGAGCGAGTTCTTCAGCCAGGAGCTGGCGATGTTTCGCCGTGGCTTCTATCACCGCGAGCACATGGAAGCGCTGGCCCAGGGGCTGGGCTGCGAGCCCGACATCGCCTTTGAGAGCAACCTCATCCCGCTGCTGAAGGCGGTAGTGAAACAGGGTTTTGCGGTGACCACCTTCTTGCGGATGGCGCTGGACGAAGAGCCTGCCTTGACCGGGATCCCGTTTGCCCCCCCGATCTTTCTCGATCTCTGCGTGGCGTGGCGGCGAGGGGATCCGCTCTCCATGGCCAACCGCGCCTTGCGGGATTTTCTGCTGGCGCAGGCACAGCCATAAATGGCCAAGAAGGAAAGGCTATCAGGCAAAAGTTTGTTAGTATTAGTTCAAGTCGCCTTTAGAGCCTAACATCATGAAACTCCAACAATTGCGTTATATCGTTGAGGTTGCCAACCACAGACTGAACGTGTCGGCAACGGCAGAGAGCCTCTACACCTCTCAGCCAGGGATCAGCAAACAGGTGCGCATGCTGGAAGATGAGCTGGGGATCCAGATTTTCGAGCGCAGCGGCAAACATCTGACCCAGATCACCCCGGCTGGCCGGGACGTGATCAAGATTGCCAACGAGATCCTGGGCAAGGTGGAGAGCATCAAGTCGGTGGCGAGTCAGCACACTCACCCCGAGCAGGGCACGCTCCACATTGCGACCACCCACACCCAGGCCCGTTATGCGCTGCCTGACGTGATCAAGGGCTTCATCAAGCGCTTTCCCAAAGTCTCCCTGCACATGCACCAAGGCACGCCGACCCAGATCAGCGAAGCCGTGGTCAAGGGGCAGGCCGACTTTGCCATCGCCACCGAGGCGCTGCACCTGTACGAAGATCTCATCATGTTGCCCTGCTACCACTGGAACCGCAGCGTGATCGTGCCAAAGGGCCACCCGCTGACCCAGGTCGGCAAGCTCTCCATCGCCGACATCGCCCGCTTCCCGCTGGTGACCTATGTGTTCGGCTTTACCGGTCGCTCCGAGCTCGACACCGCCTTCAACCGGGCCGGTTTTGAGCCCAACATCGTCTTCACCGCCACCGATGCTGACGTGATCAAGACCTATGTCCGGCTGGGGGTGGGGATCGGCGTGATGGCGACCATGGCGCTGGATCCTCAGGTCGATACCGATCTGGTGGCGCTCGATGCCAGCCACCTGTTTGCCCACAGCACCACCAAGATCGGCTTTCGCAAGGGCTCTTTCCTGCGTACCTACATGTATGACTTCATGACCCGTTTTGCCCCGCATCTGACTCGGGACGTGGTGGAGCGTGCCATTGCCCTGCGCTCCAGCGACGATGTGGATGCCATGTTTGCCGATATCGAGCTGCCCATCCGCTAGCGCCGCGGCGATACGAGAGTAACAAAAAACGCCTCCCGATGGGAGGCGTTTTTCATGGCGACGAGCAGCGAGGCGGGCTCACTTCTTGAACATGTGATCCAGCTTGTTGGCCTTGGTCGAGAGGTAGAACTCGTTGTGGGGATTGCGCCCTTCCTGCAGGGGTACCCGTTCCGCTACCGGAATACCGAAGGATTCCATCGCCTTCATCTTGCGCGGGTTGTTGGTCATCAACTTGAGGGATTTCACCTCCAGCTGCTTGAGCATGTCGGCGCAGATGGTGTAGTCGCGCATGTCGGCGGCAAAGCCGAGCGCCACGTTGGCCTCGACGGTGTCGGCGCCCTGATCCTGCAGATGATAGGCCCGGATCTTGTTGAGCAGGCCGATGCCGCGCCCTTCCTGACGCACGTACAGCAAGACGCCGCGGCCTGCCTTGGCGATGTTTTCCAATGCAGCCTGCAGCTGGAAGCCGCAGTCGCAACGCAGACTGAACAGGGCATCGCCGGTCAGGCACTCGGAGTGAATGCGGCCCAGCACCGGCTCATCACCCGTGATATCGCCCATCACCAGTGCGGCGTGATCCTTGCCGGTGCCGGTTTCCTGAAAGCCTACCAGCGTGAAAGTGCCCCAGGGGGTCGGCAACTTGGATTTGGCCACGAGGGTAACGCTGCTCATAGGTTGCTCCTTACTACAGCTGCTTAAAAAAGGGCGGCCAGTTTAGCGCGCCTTGTGCGGAACAACCATAAGAACAAAACCTTGCACAATTTAATGGTTTGCCTGGCGGTACACAAAGAGGACAGTTGCGACTGGTTTTGCGCAAATGTGTGCCACGACGACTGCCAGGCTCGGCACATTTGGGTATAATCGGCGCCCATTACCCCATCCCTCCCGGGATGTGTGCAACAAGTGTGCAGGAGAGACGTTATGCCGCAGATGGCCCCCGTGATGACAATTGATGGCCCGAGTGGTGCAGGCAAGGGCACCCTGTGTCAGTTGCTGGCTGAAAAACTGGGTTGGCACCTGCTCGATTCCGGCGCCATCTATCGGGTGCTGGCCCTGGCTGCCCTGCATCACGATGTAGAGCTCGATGCCGAAGCTGCGCTGGTTCCCCTGGCTGCCAATCTGGACGTGCAGTTCCAGGTCGATGCCGAACAGGTGAAGGTCGTGCTGGAAGGGGAGGATGTCTCCCGTACCATCCGTACCGAGGAAGTGGGCAATGCCGCGAGCAAGATTGCCGCCTTCCCGCGGGTGCGCGAAGCCCTGCTGCGCCGTCAGCGAGCATTTCGCCAAGCCCCCGGCCTCATCGCCGACGGTCGTGACATGGGCACCGTGGTTTTCCCGGAAGCCGAGGTGAAGATTTTCCTCGACGCCAGCGCCGAAGAACGGGCTGCCCGCCGCTATAAGCAGTTGCAAGATAAGGGCTTTGATGTTAACTTTGAGCGTCTTTTAACCGAGATTCGGGAACGTGACGATCGCGACAGAAATCGCGCCGTTGCCCCCCTTAAACCGGCAGAAGATGCTCTCGTGGTGGATTCAACCGCCATGTCCATAGACGAAGTGCTGGTAACGGTGCTTGCCTATGCAGAGCAACAACTTGGTGATGTCAGTACAAACTGATGTCAGTCGTCTGCACCATGGATGGCGCAGATAATTTAAAACAACCCCGCTTGTGCCGGATTGCAAGTGGATGTTTCATTTGTGACATAAACAATGATCGAATCTTTTGCTCAACTCTTTGAAGAGTCCCTGAACGCCGTTGAAACCCGTCAAGGTTCCATCGTCAAGGGCACTGTTGTTGCTATCGAAAATGGTTTCGTACTGGTTGACGCCGGTCTGAAATCCGAGTCCGCTATCCCGGCTGAAGAATTCAAGAACGCCATGGGCGAGCTGGAAATCAACGTAGGCGACTCCGTTGACGTGGCTCTGGACTCTATCGAAGATGGTTTCGGCGAAACCAAGCTGTCCCGCGAAAAAGCCAAGCGCCACGAAGCCTGGCTGCAGCTTGAAAAAGCTTACGAAGAGCAAGCTACCGTTATCGGTATCATCAACGGCAAGGTCAAGGGTGGTTTCACCGTTGAACTGAACGGCATCCGTGCCTTCCTGCCGGGTTCTCTGGTTGACGTGCGTCCGATCCGTGACACCGCTCACCTGGAAAACAAAGAACTCGAGTTCAAAGTCATCAAGCTGGACCAGAAGCGCAACAACGTTGTTGTTTCCCGTCGTGCCGTGATCGAGACCGAGAACACCTCCGAGCGCGAAAGCCTGCTGGCTAACCTGCAAGAAGGTCAAGAAGTTAAGGGTATCGTCAAGAACCTGACCGACTACGGTGCATTCGTAGATCTGGGCGGTGTTGACGGCCTGCTGCACATCACCGACATGGCGTGGAAGCGCGTTAAGCATCCTTCCGAAATCGTCAACGTTGGCGACGAGATCGCAGTCAAGGTTCTGAAGTTCGACCGCGAGCGTACCCGTGTATCCCTGGGTCTGAAGCAGCTGGGCGAAGATCCCTGGGTTGCTATCGCCAAGCGTTACCCGGAGACCACCCGTCTGTCTGGCCGCGTGACCAACCTGACCGACTACGGCTGCTTCGTTGAAATCGAAGAAGGCGTGGAAGGCCTGGTACACGTATCCGAGATGGATTGGACCAACAAGAACATCCACCCGTCCAAGGTTGTTAACGTTGGCGACGTGGTTGACGTGATGGTTCTGGACATCGACGAAGAGCGTCGTCGTATCTCCCTGGGTCTGAAGCAGTGCAAATCCAACCCGTGGCAGCTGTTTGCCGAAACTCACGCCAAGGGCGACCGTGTTTCCGGCAAGATCAAGTCCATCACTGACTTCGGTATCTTCATCGGTCTGGATGGCGGCATCGACGGCCTGGTTCACCTGTCTGACATCTCCTGGAACAACCAGGGCGAAGAAGCCGTGCGTGAATTCAAGAAGGGCGACGAGATCGAAGCCGTTGTTCTGCAAGTGGACCCGGAGCGCGAGCGCATCTCCCTGGGCGTCAAGCAGATCGAAGAAGACCCGTTCAATAAGTACCTGTCTGACAACAAGAAAGGTGCTATTGTGAAGGGTAAGGTTACCGAGGTTGATGCCAAGGGTGCCGTGATCGAACTGGCTGACGGCGTAGAAGGCTACCTGCGTGCCTCCGACGCTGCTCGTGACCGTGTAGAAGACGCCACTCTGGTGCTGTCTGTTGGTGACGAAGTTGAAGCCAAGTTCATGGGCGTTGATCGCAAGAACCGCACTGTAAGCCTGTCTGTCCGCGCTAAGGACGAGGCTGATGAGCGTGTTGCTATCGACAGCCTGAACCAACAAGAAGAAGTTGTGTTCAGCAATGCCATGGCTGAAGCGTTCAAAGCCGCCAAGGGTGAATAATCCTTGATGCAAGAAAAGGGCGGCGTGTCACGCCGCCCTTTTTTATCATTGGCGTAATGAATATTGCATGTGATCGGGGAAGGAGATTTAACGTTATGACCAAATCAGATCTCATCGAACAATTGGCTGCCAGCCGCATGCATATGCCGGCCAAGGATGTCGAAGCTGCCATCAAGGAGATCCTTGAGCAGATGGCATCGACTTTGCAAAACGGCGACCGGATTGAAATCCGCGGATTTGGAAGTTTTTCACTGCACTATCGTGCCCCCCGCGTGGGCCGCAACCCCAAAACCGGGGACAAGGTTGAATTGACCGGGAAATATGTTCCCCATTTCAAACCTGGCAAAGAGTTACGCGAGCGAGTGAACATCGCTGAATAATGCAGAAAATGGCATACTTGGGTATGCCTTTTTTGTTTTTATGGTTTGCCTTGTGGCAATTGTCCGGTTTCTCCAAGTCTTTTCCCATTCGCTCTAGAGTCTGCCGGTGATTTTAAGGATAATCAGCCTTTCATTAGATACTGACAGGGAGCTCCTATGAAGCGTATCTTGGCCCTCATTCCACTGGTGCTGGTGTTTATTCTGACCCTGGCCGTCGGTTCGCAAAATGGCCAGCTGGTGCAGTTCAACTATCTGATTGCCCAGGGCGAGTTTTCACTCTCCATGTTGCTGGGATTCTTTTTTGGTGGTGGCTTCCTGCTGGGCTGGCTGGTATTCGGTCTCTTGTTCCTGCGTCTGAAGATGCAGAATCGCACCCTCAATCGCACCATGCGCCGTCAATCCCGCGAGTTGGAGCTGGCTCGGTCGGCTGCCAAGGAATAATGTCCCTCGATGCTTGAACTGCTTTTCCTGCTGTTGCCCATTGCTGCCGGCTACGGCTGGTACATGGGGCGCAGGAGTGTTCGCCAGGACACCCAGAAACAGAGTAACCAGTTTTCCCGCCAGTACGTGGCGGGTCTCAATTATTTGTTGTCCGATGAATCAGACAAGGCGGTGGATCTCTTTATCCAGCTGCTGGAAGTGGATAGCGAAACCATCGAAACTCACCTCTCCCTCGGCAACCTGTTTCGCCAGCGTGGCGAGGTGGACCGTGCCATCAAGATCCACCAGAACCTGGTGACCCGCCAGCTGACCCGGGAACAGCGCCAGCTGGCGTTGCAGGAGCTGGCGCGCGACTTTCTTGCTGCCGGCCTGCTCGACAGGGCCGAGGCGCTCTGGAACGAGCTGTGCGATGACAGCGACTATGAAGAGACGGCGCTGGCCCAGCTGTTGATCATTCATCAGCAACTGCGGGATTGGGACAAGGCCATCGACGTGGCGGTACGGCTGCAGAAATTTCAGGGCAAGAAGCTGGCCGAACCCATTTCCCATTTTTACTGCGAGCAGGCAGAGAGCGCCTTGCGTGAAGGGGACAAACCCGCCGGGCTTGCCAAGCTCAAGCGGGCGCTCAGCGTCAACCCCGCCTGTGCCCGTGCCAGCCTGCGTCTGGCGGAACTGGCCATGGCGGCAGGGGAGTACGAGCAGGCCAGCAAGGATCTCTTGCGGGTGTTCGAGCAGGATATCGACTTTGCCTCCGAAGCCATTCCCTCCCTCAACGAGTGCTACCAGCGCCTGGGTCGTGCCCACGATCTCATTCCCCTGCTGGAGCAGGCGGTGGAGGATCATGCCGGCGTCAGCGTGACGCTGGCACTGGCCAAGCTGGTGGAGGAGCGCGACGGCCTGAGTCAGGCCCGTGCGCTGGTGCTGCGCCAATTGCGTCGTCATCCCTCCATGAAGGGCTTCTATCAGCTGGTGGGCTTCCAGCTGGCGAGCGCTGAGGAGGGCCCTGCCAAGGAGAGCCTTGAGCTCTTGCAGCAGCTGGTTGGCGAGCAGATCAAGATCAAATCCACCCACAAGTGCCGGCAGTGCGGTTTTGCCACTCACTCCCTGTTCTGGCAGTGTCCCTCCTGCCGTCAGTGGGGATCCATCAAGCCGATCCGCGGCCTGGACGGGGAGTAAGAGCCACCACAAGATCATGAGCCAGGCCGCTGGGGCCTGGTGTTTTCAGGTCGAACCGGGGCCAAGCTCCGGGCGGCGAATAACCATCGATAGGAAGTGAGATGCTAGATCCCAAAGTACTGGTTGCGCTGGATTATCAGCACGAGGCCGATGCCTTCGCCTTCATTGAACGTATCTCCCCGGCCCAGTGCCGTCTCAAGGTAGGCAAGGAGATGTTTACCCTGTTTGGCCCCCAGTTCGTGCGTCAGCTGGTTGCCAAGGGATTTGATGTCTTTCTGGATCTGAAGTTTCACGACATTCCCAACACTGTCGCCAAGGCGGTAGCCGCCAGTGCCGAGCTCGGCGTCTGGATGGTGAACGTGCACGCCAGCGGTGGCGAGCGGATGATGCGGGCCGCCAAGGAGGCGCTGCTGCCCTATGGCGACAAGGCGCCGCTGCTTATCGGGGTGACCGTGCTGACCAGCATGGAGCAGGCCGACATGGCGCCGCTGGGGCTCACTGTCGGCCCGGCCGAGCAGGTGATCCGGCTGGCCAAATTGACCAAGGAGGCGGGGCTAGATGGAGTGGTCTGCTCCGCCGAAGAGGCACGTGAATTGAAGGCGCTGCTCGGCGCCGACTTCAAGCTGGTGACGCCGGGGATCCGTCCCACTGGCTCGGCTGCCGGTGATCAACGCCGGGTCATGACACCGCTGGCGGCGGTGGAGGCGGGGGCCGACTATCTGGTAATTGGCCGCCCCATCACCCAGGCGGCCGATCCTGCCGCCATGCTGGCAGACATCAACTCAGAGCTGGCAAATCGATAATGGACAGGATGCCGGCCCGATGGGGCCGGCATTGCATCAGGGGCGGCTCACTCCTTGGGAGCGGGCTCGCGCAGAGTGATCGGGAGCAGGCCGAGCAACAGGCCGGCGCCCGAGCCAATCAGATGTGATTCAATGTGTACCCTGGCGCCGATGAGGGCGGACACCGGGCTTTCCCCCGCACTGTAGAAGTCCACCCCGAGCTTGATCGCCACCCCTGCCAGCATCAACCAGCCTGAGTAGCGGCGATAGCGGATATCCTGCAGCGCCCCCCAGACGAACAGGCCGTGCAGCGCGCCCGACAATCCCATGTACCACTGGGTCTGCGGACACCACCACCAGATACCGAGCCCGACGGCGGCGCCGAGCAGCAACAGCAGCAGCGGCAGCCTAAAACCGGTCAGGTATTCGCGAAACAGGCTGTAAAGTACCCACAACCCGCTCAGATTGAGCAGCAGGTGCCACAGATTGGTGTGGGCCAGATTGCCTGTTATGATGCGCCACCCTTCACCCTGGGCTATCAGGGTGCGATCGAAGGAGAGCTGGTGATTCGGCACGATGAAAAAGAGCAGCAAACTGGCGAGTGAAAGCGTGATGACCCAGAGCAATCCTGATTTTTCTGACAACATGAAACAGTCCAACGACAACAAGAGCCGCTACTGTACACGTTGCACCAGAGCCCTCAAAGCCTGTCTGTGTGATTATATTCGGCAGGTGCCGCACCTCGCCCCTCTTCATATTTTGCAGCATCCAAGCGAAGTCGGACATCCCAAGGGAACCGCCATCCTGCTGGCCTCCTCGCTGGCGCAGGCCCGCCTGCATGTGGGCGAACAGGTGGCCGACGTCCCCGAGCTGGCTGCCTTGCTGGCCGATCCCGCGCTGCAGTGTTATCTGTTGTGGCCGGATGAGGAGGCCATTTCGCTTGCCAGGGTGCGGGAGAGGGAGACGACTGAGCCGGCTCGCCGGGTCTGTTTTTTGCTGCTCGATGGAACCTGGCGCAAGGCCTACCGGATGCTGCACAGCAACCCTGAGTTGCAGCAGCTGCCGCGGATAAAGCTGGATGCCGTCGCGGGGCAATATTCCATTCGCAAGAAGCCGTTTCCAGAGGCGCTGTCGACCCTGGAAGCGGGCTACCATCTGTTGTCCCAGTGGGAGAGGGCGCCCGATCGCTTCGCCCCGCTGATGACCCTTTTTACCCATTTGAACCGGCAGTGGCACGATTTTGCCCAGGGCCGGCGCAGTTGAACTGCCCAGAGGAGAGTTACTCGTGAAAAAAGCCGTCGTGGTATTCAGTGGTGGTCAAGACAGCACCACCTGCCTGGTTCAGGCCTTGTCCCGTTATGACGAGGTGCACGCCATCACCTTCGATTATGGTCAGCGCCATCGGGAAGAGATCGAGACGGCGCGCCGTCTGGCCAGTGGGCTCGGCATCGCCGCCCACAAGGTGATGGACGTGACCATGCTGGGCGAGCTGGCCATCTCGGCCCTGACCCGGGACGAGATCCCGGTGAGCTTCGAGCTGCAGGACAACGGCCTGCCCAATACCTTCGTACCGGGCCGCAACATCCTGTTCCTCACCCTGGCCGCTATCTACGCCTATCAGGTGGGTGCCGAGGCGGTGATCACCGGGGTGTGCGAGACCGATTTCTCCGGTTATCCCGATTGCCGTGACGAGTTCGTCAAGGCGCTCAATCAGGCAGTCTCCTTGGGGCTGGATCGCGCCATTTGCTTCGAGACCCCGCTGATGTGGCTCGACAAGGCCGAGACCTGGGCACTGGCGGATCACTACGGCCACCTCGACACCGTGCGCCAGCAAACGCTCACCTGCTACAACGGCATTGCCGGCGACGGTTGCGGTGCCTGTCCTGCCTGCGATCTGCGCAGCCGCGGCCTGCAGCAGTACCTGGCCGACAAGGCGGGCGTGACGGCACGCTTGCACCAAAAAACCGGGCTGGGCGAGAAAAGCGGATGCTGAACCTGCGTCTCGGCCATGCTTGGGGTATAATCCGCGACTTTTGCAACCAGCCGTGACCAAGATGCACTACCCAATCAACGAGATATTCCAGACCATCCAGGGGGAGGGGGTCTTCACCGGCCTGCCCGCCATCTTCGTTCGCCTGCAGGGCTGCCCGGTGGGGTGCCCCTGGTGCGATACCCGTCATACCTGGGTGGTTGATCCTGCTCGTGAAGTGGGGGTACAGGCGGTACTCGACTGCTCCAACGAATCCGATGGCTGGAGCAAGATGAGCACGGCGCAGATCCTGGCCAGCTTCCAGCAGCTTGGTTATCAGGCGCGCCACGTGGTGATCACGGGTGGGGAACCCTGCCTCTATGATCTGCAGGATCTCTCTGCCGCCCTGATTGAGGCGGGTTATCAGGTGCAGATCGAAACCAGCGGTACCAGCGAGATCCAGACCCATGAGCAGACCTGGGTCACCGTATCTCCCAAAATCAATATGAAGGGAGGGCTGCCGGTGCTGGTCTCTGCCCTCGAGCGAGCCAACGAGATCAAGCATCCGGTGGCCACCGAGCGCCATGTGGAGGAGCTGGATACGTTGCTGGCCACCGCCAGCTTGCGTGAAAACGTGGTGATCGCGCTGCAACCCATCAGCCAGAAACCCAGGGCCACTCAATTGGCGATGGCAACCTGCATTGCCCGCAATTGGCGGCTCTCCATCCAGACCCATAAATATCTGGATATCGATTGAGATGGAGTGGTTGTCCGACGAGCGGGTATTGTTGTCCCTGGCCAACAAGATGCCTTATGGCAAATATCGGGGACGTCGCATCATCGATATTCCGGAGCCTTATCTGGTGTGGCTGGCCCGCACCGGTTTTCCCGCCGGTTCACTGGGTCAAACGCTGGCGCTGGCCTATGAAATCAAGCTCAACGGGCTGGAATCTATGATTGTTCCCATTATTAACAGGATGTCGGTATGAGGATATATACGAGGCAGGGTGACAAGGGCATGACTCGCCTGGCCGATGGGCTGCAACTGGCCAAAGACGATATGCGGGTAGAAACCTATGGTTATATTGATGAATTAAATTCTCATATAGGTCTTCTTATTGCCGAGGTGCCTGCGGCCGAAACCGGATTATTGGCTGACTTGTTATTATTGCAACAGGAATTGTTCGATCTGGGCGGGGAGCTGGCATTTTCCAGCGCCGCTCAGGAAGCGGCCATCTGGCAGGTGAATAACGAGTGGACCTTGCGGCTGGAGCAACAAATTGATGCCTACAGCGCCAATTTACCTGTGCTGCGCAATTTTATTTTGCCCAGCGGTTCCCGTGCGGCGGCGCAAGCCCATGTGGTGCGAACCCTGACCCGGCGCTGCGAGCGTCTGCTGCTGACCCTGAGCCGCAGCGAGCAGCTCAATCCGGCCATTTTGCCCTACATGAACCGGCTGAGTGACTGGTTTTTCACCATTGCCCGCTACCTGCTGGCCTGTACGGCGACCCCAGAAGTGCTCTGGGTCAAGGCGGCAGAGCGGGGCTGATAGCCAGGCTACAGGCAATAAAAAACCTCGCGATGCGAGGTTTTTTATTGCGCCGATGCGGCTTTATCAGATGGCAAATTCTTCGACGGATTTACCTTCGGCAACGGCCTTGGCAATCACGGAAGGCATGCGGCCCTGGCCGGTCCAGGTTTTTTCCACGCCGTTGTCCATATAACGGTATTTGGCCGGGCGGGGAGCACGTTTGCCCTTGCTGGCCTTGGCGGGTTCAACGGCCACGGTGCCAACCAATTCGGCCGGATCGATGCCGGCTGCTTTCAGCATTTCGGCATATTCGTTAATTTTACGCAGATGTTCTTCGCGAGCCTGACGCTCGGTGGCTTCATCCTGCTGGCGCTCGCTGACAATAGCGGAGAGCTTTTCCAGACCTTCTTCCAATTGTTCCAGTGTCAGCTCACGGCAAGCGGCACGCAGGCTACGGACATTCAGCAGGACTTTCAAAAATTCGTTCATAGTGTTCACCACGCGAGCAAAAGAGTGAATTAAATAGATATAGTAATTTTGGCTAATTTATACGGCCATTTATGATCAAGTCAAGTCAGCTGAATTAATAAATTCATAGTGGAAATTAAGTGATCTATTTTGGATTCAGGCCCGATTCAGCAATATTGGCAATGTACATACTCGACTGAGTTCTTGATAGATGAAAATAGCGACAAAATCATAATGTTTGCACCATTTGACTACCACCATGCCATTTTAAGCCGCGCCATTTGGTGATTTAATCAAAAAACTTGCTATAACGTGTCGGCACGATAAAATGTGCCTCGAATACCTTTAAGTAGAGGCGCGCTGCCTATGACTACTTGTGCGGAGGGTGATGCCTGTGATGCACGAGGAAAGGAGTCAGCGCCGAAGTGGCCAGGCCATCATACCGGGCTGCTGGTTCTGCATCTAATAGGTGCAGGACTGCCATAGTCATCCACTATGGAGCGCTACCTGAAGGGGCTGAGGAGTATTACCTCCCCATGGGTTTTGTTTCTTTATCCTCTCGGTAGATCTCCACCTGCTGTCTTTAGGTGCAAAGAGATCATGGACATCATTCACTACGCCGACTCCGGTTGGTCAATCATTCCACCCCTGCTGGCCGTCGCCCTGGCGATCCTGACCCGCCGCGTCCTGCTGTCGCTGGGGGTGGGCATAGTCACTGGCAGCCTGCTGCTGAACCAGTTTTCTCCCCTCGATTCCCTGCATTACATGTTGAACACCGTGCTCAAGATCTTCTGGGTCGACGGGGCGCTCAACCGTGACAACATCAACATGTTGCTGTTCATGCTGCTGCTGGGCGGGCTCATCAGCCTGATGAGCGTTTCCGGTGCGACCCGGGCCTTCGCCGAGTGGGCCGCCAAGCGCGCCAAGACCCGCAAGGGGGCCAAGACGCTGACCGGCATGATGGTCTTTGCCTTCTTCATCGATGACTTCTTCCACAGCCTGTCGGTGGGGGCTATCTGCCGTCCGGTGACCGACCGCTTCCAGATCTCCCGCGCCAAGCTGGCCTACTTGCTGGACTCCACCGCCGCACCGGTCTGCGTGCTGATGCCCATCTCCTCCTGGGGTGCTTATATCATCGCCCTGGTAGGCGGCATCATGGCGGCTCACGGCATCACCGGGCAGAGCCCCATCTCCGCCTTCGTCGAGATGATCCCGATGAACCTCTATGCGGTGTTCACTCTGATCATGGTGCTGGTGGTGATCGCGTTCCAGCTCGACATCGGTCCGATGCGTCAGCACGAGCAGTGGGCGCTGGAAGGCAAGCTGTGGGATGAGTCCAAGGGCCGCCCCATCGGCCTGGACATGGAGAGCCCGGAGGAGAGCAACGGCGGCATGATCGACATGGTACTGCCGATCCTGACCCTGACCGCGGCCACCGTCTATTTCATGATTGACTCCGGCGCCGCCGTGCTGGCTGCCAATGGCGAGCCGTTCAGCGTGCTCGGCTCGTTCGAGAATACCAACGTCGGCTCGTCTCTGGTATATGGTGCTCTGTGCAGCCTGGTGGTCTCCATCGGTCTGGCCATGCGTCTCAAGCTCGGTGCCAAGAACTGGATCAAGGCTGCGCCGCAAGGGGTCATGGCCATGTTGCCGGCCATCAACATCCTGCTGTTTGCCTGGACCATCGGCGCCGTGGTGCGTGACGTCGAGACCGGCAAGTACCTGGCATCGCTTGCCAACGGCAACCTGCCCATCGAAGTGCTGCCTGCCGTGGTCTTTATCCTCTCCTGCGCCATGGCGTTTGCTACCGGCACCAGCTGGGGCACCTTCGGCATCATGCTGCCATTGGCTGGCGACATGGCGGCAGCCAGTGACATCACGCTGATGCTGCCGATGCTGGCTGCCGTGCTGGCCGGTTCCGTGTTCGGTGATCACAGCTCGCCCATCTCCAGCACCAGTATCCTGTCGGCCACCGGTGCCGGCTGCCACCACATCGACCACGTGATGACCCAGCTGCCCTATGCCCTGGCCATCGCCTTGGGCGCCGCCCTCGGTTATCTGGTGATGGGGCTGATGCACTCGGTGCTGGCAGGCTTCAGCGTCAGTGCGCTCTGGTTCGTCATCTTCTCCAGCTACCATTTGCGCAAGGCAAGGTCCCAAGCGGACCTGGCTATCGCATAAAAAGAACAAGGGGCCGCCAGGCCCCTTGGTTTTGTTGGGGGCTTTGGTTAGCATGCGCCCCATAAATTCAGTTTCGGAACAGTACCATGGCTTCACTGCACTACAAATTTGCCACCATGAATTCAGGCAAATCGACCCAGCTCATTCAGGCGCACTTCAATTATCTGGAGCGGGGCATGCATCCCTTGGCCATGACACCCGCCATCGACGACCGCTTCGGGGTCGGGGTGATCAGTGCCCGGGTGGGGCTGGAGCTGAGAGTCGAGGTGTTCAGCGATAGCTGCGATCTGTTCGAGATGGTAAAAGCCCGTCATGCCGAGCGGCATATCGACGTGTTCATCGTCGATGAAGCCCAGTTCCTGACCAAGGAGCAGGTCTATCAGCTGGCCCGCATCGTCGATGAGCAGGACATTCCGGTGATCGCCTACGGCCTCAAGACCGATTTTCGCGGCGAGCTGTTTCCCGGCTCCTACCACCTGCTCTGCCTGGCCGACAAGTTCGAGGAGCTGAAAAGCATCTGCTGGTGCGGCAACAAGGCGCACATGAACTCCCGGGTCAATGAAGCCGGCCAGGTGATGCGCGATGGCGAGCAGGTGGAGATCGGCGGCAATGATCGTTATGTCTCTCTGTGCCGCAAACACTATCTGGAAGGACGGGCCTTCAAATAGCCCCCTCTTCATCGCGATGAGTGGATAGAAAAAGGCGCCAATCTGGCGCCTTTTTTGTTGCTGGTGGTTCAGTCAATCTCGATGTCGACCGGGGCTATGATGGGATCGGCCACCGGCAGGCGGTGGAACAGCTGGCGAAAGTGCTGCTGCACCCGGCCGATATCCACCAGCGACATGCCGGAGGCGAAGCCGAACCAGACGTAGAGGCCGGTGAGATCGCGAAACATGGGGGGCAGATAACGGGGCGCACTGATCAGCCCCTCCAGATAGTGCTGGTAGAGCACCGGGATGTCGTCCAGGGTCACCTTGCCGACAAACAGCATGGGCAGGATCTCGGGCACCCCCTCCAGCACGGCGCTGCGGATGAAGTTGACCGTCTCCACATAGCCCTTCACATAGGAGAGATCCTTGGTGAAGCAGGCACCCCCCTCGACCATGCCGCCGCGAAACACCCGCTGGGTGATCTTGTAGGCGTCGTGTTCGCTGGTGCCCTGGCCGACGAAGTGCTGGAACACCTCGATGAAGTCGGCGCCGCGCTCGGCCATGTCGATAGCCATCACTCGATCCGAGATGCGCTTGGCCCGGTCCGGGAAAGAGCTGAAGGTGAGGGTTTCTATCAGCACCGCCAATCCCTCCTGGCAGGCGGTGATGCGCGGCGAACCGGCACTGAGCCAAGTGGCATAGGGTTGCTGGCGCCCGTTGAGGGTGGTGCCCACGTGCACCCAGCCCTCGTGGACCTCCAGCACCTGCAGATCCAGCTCGGAGAAGCGGGCGTGGGAGTTGAGCTTGATGTAATCGCCGCCGGCCGCCGCGTCCGAGACGATGCCATCGCTCAGCTTGACTTGCACGGTGCCGTCACTGAAATAGCTCGACAGCTTGCCCTGCAACTTGGCCACCGCCGCTTCCCCCTCGAACTCCTTGGGGTAGGGACGGACCAGGTGGCGGGCGCCGGGCAGGGAGAAGATATCGCACAGCCTCGCCCCCAGCTCCTTGAGGGTCTTGCGATCGCCGCGCAGGTGATCGCCAGCCGAACCGTACAGCAGCTGGCTGTAGCGCAGAAAATCCGGTTGGCCGCGCTGGCGCAGCATTTCGATGACCACCATATATTGATCCACCGTCTCCTGCAGGATGCGGCCAAGCTCGTCCTGGGGGCCGAGCCGGCGGCGGATCCTGTCCCGCAGCTCCTTGAGCTCCAGATACTTGTTGCGGGGATCGAAGCCGAGGGGCAGGCCATCATAGAAGGCCTTGTCGACGGCCGGCAGCGTGCGTCCTCCACTGGCCAGAAAGTCGGCCTGCAGGTGACGGGGCCACTTGATGGCATCCAGAATGCGGATGGGCTTTTGCAGGATCAAGAGTTCATCCGAGAGGGATTTCAGATGCAGGCGGTACTTTTCTTGGATGGTCATTTAGCCCCCTGTGGGGCGAGTGTGGCGCTGGAATGGGCTGAGTATATGCAGGCGGCTTGCCAAAAAGAAGCGAGGCATGTGCTTATCCGGCCAGTGCGCTTTTGGTTGCCGGAAAATTGGTTTAGACTGCGCCCCTTGATCCCAATTGTGTCGTGGAAATGATGAATATCCCCAGCTCCGAAATGATAATGCGTTGGTTGCAGCAGGCTCGTATCGAGCACTATGTCTGTGATCAGTGCCACGGTATCCACATTGTCTCTCTGCAGTCCGTCGAAGGCATTCAGGAGAGCCGGGTCTTCGTCGAAGAGGAAGGGCTGCTGTTTTCATCCGAGCTGGAGGTGCGTCCCTCCGCCTTGCTGCCGCTGGTGGCCGAACTGGGTCGTCTCAACATGCAGTACCCGTCGCTCAAGGTGTTCCTCGACATCATCGATGACAACCTGCCGCGTCTGGTGGTGGGCCACACCGTCTTCACCAAGGCCGGTCTTTCGGTCGAGCAGTTCCTGCTGTTCGTTGAAAGCACCATCGCCACCACCCATGAAGTGGTCTCCGAATGCGAGCGGTTGGGTTTCCTGAATCTGCCGGAAATCCAGGTTGCACCGGAGTCTGTGCACTGATTTGTGCGTTAAATGTGCGAACGGTTCGCCTGATGCAAAAAGCCGTTGACGCCGGCGGGGCTTTCCCCTAAATTACGCCCCGTTCCAGCGCAACGGCGCAGCGAACACAGTGCTGGCTGAGCACGTTAAACAACAGACCAAAATTTGGTGAGGTGTCCGAGTGGCTGAAGGAGCACGCCTGGAAAGTGTGTATACGGCAACGTATCGAGGGTTCGAATCCCTCCCTCACCGCCAAATAAAACAAAAGGGCTTGTCTTGTGACAGGCCCTTTTGTTTTATCCGGTGACGGACGGCGCGGTTCGGGCCCCCTAGTTCGACAGGCGGGCAGGATAGCCCATCTGGACGGCCAGAGGCCGCCCGCAGGGCGAGCGCCATGGATGGCGCGAGTCAATCCCGACCCATCGCCCATATTGAAAAACCGACCTGATGGTCGGTTTTTTGCTTTGGGGAAGAATTATCCGCCGATGTCGAAGAGGGGGAGGGAGAACTCTCACCGGGTTCGAGCAGGGCAGCTTGCAGTGATGAACGGCCGCAGTCCGCCCGAAGGGGTGAGCCACGCAGTGGCGAATGATCCTTCCCTCATAACCAAACAACGTAAAAGGGCCTATCGCAAGATAGGCCCTTTTACTTTATCCGCTGAAGGCGGTCTGGTTCTGGCCCAGGCTCGACCTGTGGGCAGGGTAGCCCGCCTAGACGGTCACAGCCCTCCTGCAGGGCGGGCGTCGGGGATGGTGAGGATCAATCCTGACCCATTTGCCCAATTTAAAGCCCGACCTGATGGTCGGGCTTTTGCGTTTCTGGCCGGTGATATATCTGTCGATGTCGATGTCGATGTCGATGTCGATGTCGATGCGAAGGGCAGGGAACATAGAACCCAAGCTATCTCGTCAGCGACAGCCATAGATTGCCCCGCGTAAGCACACTATCCAAGTAACCGGCCCGATGGTCGGTTACTTGGATATATGGGTGATGCTGTGTTTGGTGTCTGGGCGTTATGCAAGGAAGCTTGCCAAGCTGTCTCATCTCGTTGAGCAGTGCGCTCACCACGTTACCTATCTTCTTCCTTATTACTTTGGCGCCAAGATACCTGCTTTCGAAAACCTCTTGGCGCGCTTCTTTCTGTTTCTCTCTGCTAATGGTGAGAGTCTTTGGTCGCTCAGGCTTTGATTGGCCAAATACCTCTCTTCAGTAAGTGATCGCCGGGTAATAGGTGAGGGGTAGAGATAAACTCTACCCTGCGCAATGGATTGCCATTTCCTTAGTGATTGGCGCTGGTTATGCAAGAGCTGGTAGTTTTATATGCTAACTACGCAACTTGTTGCGCCACATGGCGGCTGTGCAAGGGAGGGGTTGTTTTAATTATTTGTTTTTTAACAAAAAATTGGTTTGGCATGGTCACTGCTAACGGATTCGGTCGAGTGTCATTACCGTTCAACCAATCAGGAGCATACCCATGCCAACTCCATGTTATATCAGCATCGAAGGTAAAACCCAGGGCAACATTACCGCCGGTGCCTTCACCTCTGACTCCGTCGGCAACATCTTCGTGCAGGGTCACGAAGACGAGATGCTGGTACAAGAGTTCCAACACGTTGTGACTGTCCCGACTGACCCGCAATCTGGTCAGCCTGCTGGTCAGCGTGTCCACAAGCCGTTCAAGTTCACCGTTGCGCTGAACAAAGCTGTACCGTTGATGTACAACTCGCTGGCCTCCGGCGAAATGCTGCCGAAAGTGACCCTGAAGTGGTACCGCACCTCCGTCGAGGGCAAGCAGGAGCACTTCTTCTCTACCGTGCTGACCGATGCCACCATCGTTGACATCGACTGCCAGATGCCGCACTGCCAGGATCCGGCGAAGTCTGACTTCACCCAGCTGATCCAGGTCTCTCTGGCCTACCGCAAAATCGATTGGGAACACACCGTTGCCGGCACTTCCGGTGCGGACGACTGGCGTGCGCCGATCGAGGCGTAACTTGCCCATCAGGGGCACTGCTTGCGGTGCCCCTTGTTTTCTTAACGCTTAGCCCGTTGCTTTCAACCGAGTCAGCTAGTTTCCCCCCATTTTTCTTATGTCCGTTTGCCTGGTGTGAGCGGGTACAAGAAAAAATCCGGGTTTACGTCTTGCCGCACGCCGTCAAGGGCGTGCGGTAGCCATGGTGTCAGAAAAACCGGGGCGATGGCGGATCTCTCACCCGGCTTGCAGTGCCCCGCCTGATGGGGCTACACGACATCTCAGAGGCGCTCAGCGATGGCAGACAGCACAGGATTACAATTTACCGTCAAGGTGGGGGCACTGCCCGAGAGCACCTTCGTGGTGGCCAAGTTTGCGCTGGATGAAGCGCTCAACCGCCCGTTCAACCTGCGCCTTGAGCTGGCGAGTGCCCAGCCCGACATCGACTTTGGCGCCGTGCTGGACCAGCCGTGCGAGCTGCTGGTGTGGTACAACGGCGAGCTGCAGCGCTGGGTGTGCGGGGTGGTCAGTGACTTCGCGCAAGGGGACAGCGGTTTTCGCCGCACCCGCTATCAGCTGCTGGTGCAGCCGGCCCTGTGGCGACTCTCTTTGCGCCAGAACTCCCGCATATTCCAGGCACAGAAGCCCGACGAAATCCTCTCCATCCTGTTGCAAGAGCACGGCATCACCGATTACGCCTTCGCCCTGAAAAACGAGCACGCCAAGCGGGAGTACTGCGTTCAGTACCGGGAAACCGACCTCGATTTCGTGAACCGCCTCGCCGCCGAAGAGGGGATGTTCTATTTCCACGAGTTTGAAGCGGGCAAGCACCGCATCGTGTTTGCCGACGACGCAGCCGCCCTGACCGCTGGCCCCGAGCTCTTCTTCAACCTCGGCAACCGTTCCCTCGAGCAAGGCCCCTATGTCCGCCAGTTCCACTACCGCGAGGCGGTGCGCCCGTCAGATGTAGAGCTCAAGGACTACAGCTTCAAGACCCCGGCTTATGGCCTCTCTCACAAAAAGCAGGGCGCAGAGCTCGAGCATCAACAGGATACCTACCAGCACTTCGATTTCCCGGGCCGCTACAAGCAGGATGGCAGCGGCAAGGCCTTTGCCCAGCACCGCTTGGATGCGCTGCGCAACGATGCGGTAGCCGGCAGTGGCAAATCCAACTGCGCGGCTTTGCTGCCGGGTCAGACCTTCTCACTCACCGAACACCCCAACGGCAGCCTCAATACCGACTGGCAAATCGTGCGCATCAGCCACACCGGCTTGCAGCCGCAGGCGCTGGAGGAAGAAGGCGGCAGCGGCCCGACCGTCTACCACAACGAATTTGATGTGGTCAAAGCCAGCACCAGCTGGCGGGCGCGCATCGGCAGCCCACAGGCCCCTCACAAGCCCATGGTGGACGGTCCGCAAATCGCCGTGGTGGTCGGCCCCGAGGGGGAGGAGATTTACTGCGACGAACATGGCCGGGTCAAGCTGCAATTCCCGTGGGATAGATATGGCAGCGCCAACGACCAGAGCTCCTGCTGGGTGCGAGTCTCCCAGGGTTGGGCCGGCGGTCAGTACGGCATGATGGCCATCCCGCGTATCGGCCACGAGGTCATCGTGAGTTTCCTGGAGGGGGACCCCGACCAGCCCATCATCACCGGTCGCACCTACCACGCTACCAACCGGCCGCCCTACGAGTTGCCGGCCAACAAGACCCGCACCGTGCTGCGCACCGAAACCCACCAGGGTGAGGGCTTCAACGAGCTGCGCTTTGAAGACCAGACGGGGCAGGAAGAGATTTACATCCACGGTCAGAAAGACCTGAACGTGCTTATCGAGAACGATGCTGCCTGGCACATCAAGCACGACCAGCACACCGATATCGACAATGAGCGGGTGTCCCGCATCAAGGCCAATGACCACCTGACGGTAGAGGGTGAGAAGCGGGACCAGATAAAAGCCGACTACTCGCTGAGTGTCGATACATCCATGCATCAAAAACTCGGTCAGAGCTGGCTCACCTTGGCGGGGCAGGAAGTGCACGTAAAAGCCGGTGCCAAGGTGGTGCTGGAAGCGGGTTCTGAAATTACCGTCAAGGTCGGTGGCTGCTTTATCAAGGTTGATGGCGGCGGTGTCACCCTGGTCGGCCCCACCATCAAGATGAATTCGGGTGGCAGCGCCGGCTCGGGAACTGGGTGGGCTGGAAAATCGCCACTAGGGCCCTTGGGAGTCAGTGTACCCCCTATACCCAAGGTACCGCTTAGCCCTGCCCAACTGGCCACCATGAAGAGTGCCGCCCCTTTCTGCGAAGAGTGCGAAAAATGCAAGGAGAGTGGTTGTGGAATTTGAGACCACAGCGCTGAAGGAATGGGTGCAGATGCAATCTGCTCCCCTTTACACCCTATTGGCGGCGGCGAGTGACGCGGCGCCTTTGCAGCATTATTACCAGCTAGATGGTCGAGAAACACCACGAGGGTTGTATCTGGGCACCCCTTACCATGACTGGTTGTCTGTGATGCCCTATCTGGTGGCGCTCGACAAAGACAGCCCATTCATCGATTGGGCAGAGACGACGGATGCGCATGACTGGGGTTGGCTCGTTGCAAGCGATCAGTCTATCGATTCCCTTTATGCTCATCTGCAGGGACTGACCCAGGTTTGGCATCAGGGAGAAGCGGTCTTCTTTCGTTATTGGGATGGGAAGTACCTGTCGAGCATTGTCAATCAGCTTGGTGATGGTGTGACTGCACTGCTGCCTGAGATGAGGAGCTTGTGGTGTCTTGGGAGTGCATTCTCATGGGAGCTTACGGAGCCGCGTGCTGCGCGCCCTTTTCCCTGGTGGGAGCTGCCCCCCGCCATTGCCGCGACATTGGCGAGGCAGGATACCGGTCCCCTCGTCAACAACCTGATGCAGCAGTTGGCGGATCAAAACGGTCAGCTCTACTGGTCATTTCCCGAGGCGAACCTGCGCTGCAAGGTCGCTCGCTTTGTCTCCCGTCATTCATCCCCTGATATCGATCTATTTCCGGCGCTGGAAGCGGCGCTGATCAATGAGGTTCAAGCATGAGCAATGCCGGCCAGGCCGTCTTCAACGAAGTGATCGCCGATTATCGCAACGTTCTGAATGCCTATCGCAAGGATGCCGAGAGTTTCTTTCTGGGCGACATGCTCAGCATGGACATGGAGCAGACCATCAAGGTGGGCGACAAGACCATCACGGCATCGTCCAGCAGCAAGAAGACGCAGTCCGTGGTGACGCAATGCCCGCTAAGCGGCACCTTACGTCTGGTTCATCTGTTTGAATCCGTACGTTTTATTCCCATCGGCAATACCCCGTACAAGGTGGAGGCGGGGAAACTGGTGCGCGGACGATTTGTCAGCGAGGCGGTAGCCAAGGAGGGAACCCTGGATGGCAAGGGCATTGCCGAGGTCGGTAAGCTAACCCCGGGCAAGTCCTATCGGGTTACCTTCTACCCCAATGTGAAGAAGAGCGATCTGGATACCTTGTTCACCTCTTATGTTCCCGTTCAAAAAGACCTGGAGGCATGGCTTACCAAGGAGTGGAACAGTGAGCACAAGGCTGCCTGGGCTCGTTACAGCGGTACTGGTGGTGGGTTTGGCAGCCATGCTCTTGCGGCAGCAAGCGGTATCGGCAAGGCACTGGTCGGGGTGTGGGACGATCTTAAAACCATCTACAACCTGCTGGCCGATCCGGTAGGCAACGCCAAAAAGCTGGCCGCCTTCGGAGTGGACGCAGCGGCCATGGCCAAGGCTGGGGCCTCCCAGATGGAAGCTGCCATGCTAGTACTGCAAGATGAAGCGCTGCTTTATCTTTATGCCTATGCCTTGGTGTGCTGGGTCAAGATGTTACCCCCTGATCAGCAAACCGAGTTTGGTGCTCAGGTGATTTCGTCGGTGCTGATTGATGTGATCATCGGTGTGGTACTGACTGGAGGGGCTGGCCTCGCGGCGCGTTATGGTGCCAAGGCTGCTTCCATGGCCAAGAACAGTGACCGGGTAATGCGGCTAGTCACCTCCTTGGTCAATCTCTCCAAAAAGCACAATTTGGCCCAGCACGCCCAGAAGGCGAAGAAGGTACTGGTCGCGGGGGCTGCACCGTTGAGCCCGGCCAAAAAAGCGGATCTCAAGTTGGTCGATGGCAATGCCAAAACGTTGGTGGAAAAAGGAACGGCGGCCAAACGCCGGTTCCAGGGGCACACCGAGATCAAGCAGGTGAACAAGACTCCGGATGCCTCCAAACAGGCAGTTACCCCGGCCAATCGCCCCCATCAACCTGAAGCCAAAACCTGCAAAAACAACTGCCCGGTCTCCATGGTGACCGGGGAAGAACTGCTGGCCCTGCAAGATGGCGAACTGCCCGGTTTGCTGTCCTTTGTCTTTGGGCGCCTCTATCGCACGTCCGCCGTCTCGCAATCCTGCGGCATGGGGATCGGCTGGACTCATGCCCTTGCGCACCGGCTTGAACGTCACGGCGATACCCTGACCTGGTGGGATGAGGAGTCCCTGGCAACGGAGCTGCCATTGCCATCGGTGGCCAGACCCATGGCGACCAACCTGCTGTCGGAGGCGGCGGTCTACCTCGGTGACGAGACTGATGAGGTCATCGTAGCCAAGGCCGGTTCACCATTCCTGCATTTCACTTGGCATGGCGACAGCGGGCGGCTGACCGGTTTTTCCGATCCCTATGGCAATCGACTGACGGTGCGTGCGGACCGTCAAGGACGCCCCGCCTGGGTGGAAAACGAAGGGGGGCTGGCCCTTCGTCTCACCTATGAGGGCGACCACATCATGGCGCTCGAGTTGCAGCGCTTTGATGGCATTGCCTGGCAGTCCCAGGCCACGCTGCAACGCTACCACTACGATGACCATGGTCACCTGGTGGCGGCCGAGAATGGGGCCGGGGAGTGCGAGCAATATCGCTATCGTGATGATGGGGTCATTGTGGAGCGCCGTCTGGCTGGCGGTGCCGCCTTCTTCTGGGAGTGGGAAGGGGAGGGTAAGGCCGCCCGAGCCATCCGTCACTGGAGCGATGTGGCGGGTTTTGATGTCATCTATGACTGGGATGATGACAAGGGCGAGGTGACGGTCATCAATGCCGATGGCAGTCAGGAGGTGTATCAGCACGACAGTCAGGCGCGTCTTGTTCGCCAGAGAGATCCGGATGGTGCCATTGCCGAGTCTGCCTACAATGCCAAAGGGCAGAAAGTGCTGGTCCGTGATCCGCTGGGTGCCGAGACCCATTATCACTATGACGAAGAGGGGCTGTTGGCCCTCGCAGTGGCTCCCGATGGCACTCAAACTGCCTATCAATACTGGGATGGCCGGGTTCGCAAGATAGTGCAGGGGGAGCGCGAATGGCGTTTCGAGCACAACCTGCAAGGCGATCTGATTGCCAGGCGGGATCCTCTGGGGAGCGAAACCCGTTATGACTATACCCCCCAGGGCAAGCTCTGCGCTGTGGTTCACCCAGACGGGAGCCGCACCGAGCTGGTGTGGAACCGCCTAGGCCAGTTGATCGAAGAGAAAGGGGTCGATGGCGGGATAAGCCGTTGGCGCTATGATGAGCGGGGCCGCCAGATCGTGCGGCAAGACCCGCGTGGCGCAATCACACGCTATGAATGGGACGCGGCCGATCGTCTGAGTACCGTTCATTTGCCCGGAGGCGGCATTCGCCGCTATGAGTACAACGCCTATGGCAAGGTAACGGCGCAGTGGGACGAGCAGGGACGTGAGACACGTTTTGAATATCACCCCGGTCTGCATCTGGTGAGTCGGCGCATCAACCCAGATGGCAGCGAGCTCAAATACCGCTATGACAACGCCAAGCTCTTCCTCAGCGAGATTGAGAACGAGCATGGGGAACAGCATCGTATCCACTACCATCCCAACGGGCTGGTGGCACGGGAAACCGGTTTTGATGGGCGCACCACTGCCTATCGTTATGACCTCAACGGACGTCTGAGCGAAAAGGTGGAGTTCGGCAAGCAGGAGACCGAACTGGTCACTCGCTATGAGCGCGACCCCATGGGGCGCTTGTTGACAAAATCCCTGCCAGATGGCCGCGAGTTCGCCTTTGAGTACGACTCCCACGGTCAGCTCATCCGGGTCGATGATGGTGTCTGGCCCCTGGCATTTGACTACGATAGCGCCGGCCATCTGCTGGCGGAGCATCAGGGGTGGGCCTCAAGCTATTTCCAATACGATGCCATGGGGCGGCGGTCACATTGGCAGCTGCCTGACGGCAACCAGCTTGGCTATCACTATCAGCACGGCGCGCTTGGCGGAATTGATCTCAACGGCGCCGAGCTCACGCGCCACCAAGTGGTGGGTGGGCTTGAGCTGCGCAGGCAGCAAGGGGCGCTCACTCAGCAGTATGAATATGACGAGCAGGGGCGCCTGACGGCATTGCGTCTGCAGCGGGGCAAACAGGTCTCCCGCGAGCGGCGTTACGGTTATGACGCAACGGGCAACCTGCTACGTATTGATGACAGTGTGCAGGGAGAAGTGCACTACCGCTACGATCCGCTGGACCGCTTGCTGGAGGTGCGGGGCGAGTTGACCGAGCGCTTCCTGCATGACCCTGCCGGCAACCTCCTGGGTGAAAGCTCGGGTGGTCAGTTCGATGGTGCCCGTACCCAGGGGAACCGGCTGCTGTTGAGTGGGGATCGTCACTTCGAGTACGACGAATTTGGCCGATTGGCAGTAGAGCGGCGCGGCAAGGGCCAGCAACTGGTGACCCGCTATCACTACGACTGTCAGCATCAACTGGTGAGGGCCGAGCTGCCCGATGGCAGCAACGCATGTTATGACTACGATGCCTTTGGTCGTCGCATTCGCAAGACGGTGAGTGGAGCAAAAGGCGGGCAGGTCACCGAATTCTTGTGGCAGGCCAACAACCTGATTGCCGAGAGCAGTTATCAGCTCGGTGATGATCAGCGCCGTACTGACGAGCAGTACCGCAGCTTTATCTATGAACCAGGCAGTTTCAAACCCTTGGCACAACTGGAAGGGGAAGGGCAGAAGGCCGAGGTATTCCATTACCAGCTTGACCACCTTGGTACACCATTGGCACTGACCCGCACAAGCGGGACTACCGCCTGGCAGGTGCGCTATCGAGCCTATGGCAATGTCTGGCGCGAAGAGATCGCCGAGGTGGCCACGCCCTTGCGTTTCCAGGGGCAGTATTTTGACGCCGAGACGGGACTTCACTATAACCGCCACCGCTACTATCAGCCCGGTACGGGTAGATTTATCACCCCCGACCCGATAGGCTTGGCCGGTGGGCTGAATAACTATCAGTATGCCCCTAATCCTATAGGTTGGGTTGACCCGTTAGGACTTCAAAATATCCAGATGGTTTGTCCTGGAGTGAAGGATGCAATAGCTAAGAGTGACTCAGCAAAAGAGTGGGGAACACTGCCTGATGGAACCAACCAAGGCGTCAAGCACTTTGTAGATTATTGGGATAAATATCCGGAAAGAATACCGTCTCTTGAGCAGCGACTTGGTTTGCCAGAGGGGACGTTTAGTCCATCTGTAGAAGGTTTTGAAGCTTTCACTAAGTCGGCCAAAAGTGTTGTTTCATCTGGTGTTGAAAAAGTATTGCCTGATGATAAAAAAATATATTTTAGGCCTGGTGCACAGAAAGAGGCGAAAGGTGTTGTTGTTGTGTTACGACATGGAAAAATACAATCGATGATGCCTAGTGATCCAAAGTCTTTTGGGAAAATGCAATGAAAATTATAGCAGCCAACGCTCTAGGGTATGAAAGAGAACTAGAAATTATCCTTGGTGGTTTAGTTATATATTGTACGACAACAGTCTTCAATAAATATGCTGATGTACCATGTGTTGATACTGAGATATTAAATGCAACTATAAAAGATAATTCATTTAATATTGAGTATGCGGTGTTGTTGCGAAATTTGGATGTGATGTTTGAGCAGCCGATTGTTCGTTCGCCAAGTACTATACTGAGTGGGGTTTGTATTGAGAGAGTTGAAGATGACTTATTTTTAATTAGTAATGATTTATTAGGCGTAGTTTCTGTTTCATTTGAGAAGTCAACTGGTTTGTCAGTGGGGGAAAGAATATCTCTGCGTGGGGAGTTATGTATTAATAGTGAGTGTATAGTCTCAACGTGAATTATTATAGACTAGTCTCAGTATTAATTAACTGTTATTTCCGTTTGTATGCACAATGGCGGGTTTTTACACCGACAGGTTTTTAGTTGCTAGCTATTAATAGTGGTGTGTGAAATTATTTTTGGATATTGATGGATTACATAGCATTATTTATGAAAAAAAATAACTTACTGTGTGCGGTTTCATTGTTAATGTTTGGTTGTTCAGTATCGCCAGTAAATGTCTCTGAGTCAGAATTGACTCAAGCTGCCCAGCAGGGCCAGGGTAAGGCGCAATATGAGCTAGCCAACCGTCTGGCGGCCAAGCCGGATTATCCCGAGGCGATGCGCTGGATGAAGCAGGCTGCCGATAAAGTCGGTCCGCTGGCGGCGGATGCCGATATTAGGAGCAAGGCTGCGCTACAGGTGGGAAGTTGGTATCAGGCGGGGTTGGGAGAACCTAAAAATCCTGTACTGGCCAAGCAGTGGTGGCAGCGCTCCGCCAAGTTGGGCAATTCGGAGGCCAGCTATCAACTGGGTCAGGACTGCCGGCAACGGCACAAGGGCAAGCTGGCCAGTGAGTGCCTTGACTGGTTCGAACAAGCTGCCAAGCGCGATCATGCGAATGCCCAGTTGGCTCTGGGGCAGTGGTATGCAGGTCAGGCGGGGGCTGATGAAGATGCCGTCAAGTGGCTGGAGAAAGCCGCCGAACAAGGTAATCGTGATGCCCAATTCCAGCTTGGCGCTCGCTATGAACAGGGGAAAGGGGTGAGCAAACGCCCTGATCTTGCCCTGCGCTGGTATGAGAAAGCCGCCGCTCAGCAACAGCCGGATGCTTTGTTGGTTCTGGCGCGCAAGGCGCCATCTGAAGAGGCATTCGGCCTCTATCAGCGAGCTGCCAATGCGGGGGCTGTATCGGCTCAGCTGTGGTTGGGACAAGCCTACCTGGTCGGTGATCTGGTTGCCCAGGATCTTGCGCTTGGCCGTTATTGGCTGGAGCTGGCAGCAGGCAGTGGTTCCCACGAGGCCGAATATCAATTGAGCCTGCAACAGAGCGATAGCGCCGCGCGAGAACATTGGTTGACACGTGCCGCAGAAGGGGGATTCAGCGAAGCCCAGCTAGCATTGGCGCAATGGCAGCAAGAGCAAGGGGATCTCGTCACAGCGCGCCAGTATTTTGCTTTGGCAGCAGCACAGGGCAACGTCGATGCTCACTATGCCTATGGCGAGATGCTACGGCTGGGATTGGGCGGCAAGGAAGACTACCCGCAGGCGCTTAAACAGTATCGGCTGGCCGCCAATGCCCTGCACCGATCAGCCCAATACCGCATGGGCATGATGCGAGAGCAGGGGTTGGGAGCTCCACGCAATAGACTGCATGCTTATGCGTGGTATCTGCTTGCTGCCACGGATGGAAATAGTGAGGCTTCTGAAGCACGTGACGAGCTTGAAAAAGGTATGACTGAAAAAGAGAAGAGCGCAGGGCAAAAACTTGCTCAGCATTGGTTTGTAGCGCTTTTCCAAGGGAAGAAATTGAACAGTTAGTCTATTTTTTTTGTCAACAATGATGAGTTTACAATCTACCTGAACGGTCGATGACCCAGAGCGCTTGATATAAGCCACCTTATCCTGGTGACATCATCGTGCATATTATGTTCTTCAGTCCCTTCATTGTTTTGCATGATGAAGGGATTTTTTGTTCTTGAATTGTCATTTTTTGTTACATGTTTTTTCTGGTCGCGACCATCTTTGTCGCACTGGCTCATGGTGAGATGTATGGATCACTAACATTCAAATTTATTGACTCTGGAATCTATTTTTCCGAGAGTGAGGTCTAGTTTCAAGAGTCACATGCGACTGTCTTGATTTGATTGTAACCGTCTGTTTTTACTTTACTTTTATATTTCATTTCCTCTTCGTTGATAAATAATCAATTGACTATCTGTGCCACACGCATATACCATGCGGCGCAAATGGCTCTTAGGCCAATATGACCTCTAACAAAGAGTAGAGGCAAAATCGGATTGTATAGATAACAAGATGCATACTGCGTTTTTGGTTATTAGAGCTTCTGCTTTGGTATATCGGAGACGCATCGTCAGCTGATGAACTTCTCACTGAATCCATCGGTGGTTCAGTCAACTGTCATTTTTGACAGTTGTTGGCAAGGGCGTTGGCTATAAGCTTTAGGGTCTTGGTTGACCCTTAACTTGGTATTTAGAGCATGGGAAAAGGAATTGACGGCGGCACTGTTGCGCCCAAAGAACGTATCAACATCAAATATGTACCGGCAACCGGTGGTCAGCAGGCGGAAATAGAGCTTCCGTTGACCATGATGGTGGTCGGCAATATGAAGGGCCGTACTGAAGACACTCCGATCGAGGAGCGTCAGACCGTCTCCATCGACAAGAATAACTTCTCGTCTGTCATGAAAGAATCCGCGCTGGAACTGAAGTTTTCCGTTCCCAATCGTCTGGAAGAAAACAGCCAGGATGAGCTGCCGGTTTCGATCAAGATCCAGTCTCTGGAAGACTTCACCCCTGACAGCGTGGCACAGCAAGTGCCCGAGCTGCGCAAGCTGCTGGAACTGCGCGAGGCCTTGGTTGCCCTGAAGGGGCCGCTGGGCAATATCCCCGCCTTCCGCAATCGTTTGCAGGATCTGCTGTCCAGTGATGACGCTCGTGAGCAGCTGCTCAAGGAGCTGGATTTGATTAAGCCTGCCGAGTGATCGCCGGGTTGGATTGACTGAACGAGAAAGGAACAAACATGTCTTTGGTCGAAGAACAGGTTCAAGCGGGGGCGGGTGCCGCCTCCTCGTCCTTGCTGGACGAAATCATGGCGCAGGCTCGTATCACCCCGGTGGATGAAGGTTACAGCGTTGCCAAGCAGGGGGTTGCAGCCCTGATCGCCAACATTCTGGACAGCGGTACCACCAGCGAGCCAGTCAACAAGGCGCTGGTGGACAGCATGATTGTCGAGCTCGACAAGAAGCTCAGCAAGCAGATGGACGTCATCCTGCATGCCAAAGAGCTGCAGGAGATGGAGTCCTCCTGGCGCTCCCTGAAGCTCTTGGTGGATCGCACCGATTTTCGCGAGAACATCAAGATCCAGGTGCTGCATGCCACCAAGGAAGAGCTGCTGGAAGATTTTGAGTTCTCGCCCGAAATCACCCAGTCCGGCCTCTACAAGCATGTCTACTCGACTGGCTACGGTCAGTTCGGTGGCCAGCCCGTCGGCGCCGTGATCGGTGATTACGCCTTTACCCACAGCTCACCCGACATCAAGCTGATGCAATACGTCAGTGCGGTGGGTGCCATGGCCCATGCGCCGTTTATCTCTTCCGTCGCACCAGCCTTCTTCGGCGTCGACAGCTTTACCGATCTGCCTTCCATCAAGGATCTGAAATCGGTTTTCGAAGGGCCTGCCTACACCAAGTGGCGCTCCCTGCGTGAGTCGGAAGATGCCCGTTATCTGGGGCTGACCGCACCGCGCTTCCTGGCGCGTCTGCCCTACGACCCGACCGAAAACCCCATCAAGGGCTTCAACTATCAGGAAGACATCAGCTCGGATCACGACCACTATCTGTGGGGCAACACCGCCTACCTGATGGGTACTTCCCTGACCGACAGTTTCGCCAAGTATCGCTGGTGCCCGAACATCATAGGCCCGCAGAGCGGTGGTGCCATCCACGACCTGCCGGTGCACGTCTACGAGGCCATGGGTCAGCTGCAGGCGAAGATCCCGACCGAGGTGCTCATCACCGACCGTCGCGAATACGAGCTGTCGGAAGAGGGTTTCATCACCCTGACCATGCGCAAGGACAGCGACAACGCCGCCTTCTTCTCCGCCAACTCGGTGCAAAAACCCAAGGTGTTCCCGAACACCAAGGAAGGCAAAGAAGCGGAAACCAACTACAAGCTGGGTACCCAGCTGCCCTACATGTTCATCATCAACCGCCTGGCGCACTACATCAAAGTGCTGCAGCGCGAGCAGATCGGCTCCTGGAAGGAGCGTCAGGATCTGGAACGCGAGCTGAATGGCTGGATCAAGCAGTACGTTGCCGATCAGGAAAACCCGCCGGCAGACGTACGTAGCCGTCGTCCGCTGCGCGCCGCCCAGATCAAGGTGCTGGATGTGGAAGGGGAGCCGGGCTGGTACCAGGTTGCCATGGCCGTGCGCCCGCACTTCAAGTACATGGGGGCGAGCTTCGAGCTCTCTCTGGTAGGTCGACTGGACAAGGAATAAGGCCCGATGCCGCATCTCTCTTCCTGGGATAGAGGAAATGCGGCCAGCCTGTTTGATCGCATCCGGGGGGAGGGGCTTGGCTCCTCCCCTCGTTCGGAAGTTGATGAACTGGTCGACTCTGTCAAACGGCAGCTCGACCAGATCCTCAACACCCGTCCCGGCAATTGCCGCAGTGCACCCGATCTGGGGGTCATTGATCTCAATGATGCCACTCAGGGCAGTGCGGATATCAAGGGGCGGATCCGGGAGGCGATCCGGCAATGCATCCGTCGTTATGAACCACGGATCATCCATGTGGATGTTCGTTCACCCGACTATCAGGCGAGTCCGCTTGAGATGTCGTTTCAGGTGACGGCCCATGTGCGGCTGGAGCATATCGAGCAAGTTACCTCGTTCAACGTCCATATGGACAGTCACCGTCACTACCGCATGGTCTGATCAATGTCGCTGGAACATTACTTCAGGGATGAACTGGCTTTTTTGCGCCTGCAAGGGCGCGAATTTGCCGACGCCTATCCCGAGCTCACCCGCTTTCTGTCGGAGCAGAACACCGATCCGGACGTGGAGCGCCTGCTGGAAGGCTTCGCCTTCCTCACGAGCAACCTGCGCGCCAAGATTGAGGATGAGTTTCCCGAGCTGACCCACGGTCTGCTCAACATGCTCTGGCCCAACTACCTGCGTCCCGTGCCCAGCATGACCATCATGCAGTTTTCGGTCATTCCGGGCGCCATCGCCCAGCCGGCGCTGGTCAGGCAAGGCTGTCAGCTCGACAGTCTGCCCCTGGACGAGGTGACCTGTCATTTCCAGACCTGTCACGATACCTGGGTCTATCCGGCCGATATCCGTCATATTGCTGCCCAGAGCGGCAACGATCTCTCCACCATTTCGCTGGATATCGCCCTGCATGCCCCTCTGCCGCTCAGCGAGCTGCAGCTGGACAAGCTGCGCTTTTTCCTCGGTGGCGACAGCTACACCGCCTATGAGCTCTACTTCTGGCTCTCCAACCAGCTCTCCCATATCGAGCTTGAGATAGACGGCAAGCGCTTTCGCCAGGAGGCCAAGGCCCTCAAGTCGGTCGGCTTCGAGCGCGATGACGCGCTCTTGCCCTATCCGAACAACGTCTATTCCGGCTACCGGATCCTGCAGGAGTACTTCTGCTTCCCGGAAAGCTTCCTCTTCTTCGAGCTCTCCGGTGGCGAGTGGCCCAAACAGCCGTTGCCGGTGAGTGAATTCAAGGTGCACTTCTGCTTCGACCGGCCGCTGCCGGCGGAGCTCAAGATCCGGCCCGACTCCTTCATGCTCAACTGTGTGCCGGCCATCAACCTGTTCCAGCACGATAGCGAGCCGGTCAACCTCAATGGCCGTCAGGCGGAGTATCCCCTCAAGGCGAGCTATCGCCATGCCGACAGCTTCGAGATCTTCTCGGTGGATCAGGTGGAGGGCTGGGTCGAGGGAAACCTCGGCCGCTCCCGCGGTACGCCGCGTATCTATCAGCCATTCGAGAGCTTCCAGCACCAGATCGAGCGGGCCAAGCAGCGGCTGGCGCTCTACTACCGGGTGCGGGTCAAGGAGGCGGTGAGCGGAGATGGGTTCGAGCACAGCCTCTCGTTCGTGCGCGGGGATGAAACCACCACGGTCGAACTGGATGAATCCATCTCGGTGACGCTCACCTGCACCAACCGCTCTCGCGCCGCCCGTCTCAAGGTGGGCAGCGTCTGCGTGCCGACCGGCAGCTCGCCCTCCTTTGCCACCTTCCGCAACCTTATCCGGCCGACCCGGCCGCTGCGCCCGGCGCTGGACGGCAGTCTGCACTGGACGCTGATTTCCAACCTGTCGCTCAACTATGTCTCCCTGCTGCGCCGCGATGCCCTGGTGCAGGTGCTGCGTACCTACGATTTTCCGGCGCTGCACGACAAGCAGGCCGAGCAGGCTTCGCGCAAGCGGCTGGCAGGGATTGAAGAGATCGAGACCAAGCCGGTGGATCGGCTGGTGCGCGGCATGCCGGTGCGGGGGCTCAAGTCGGTGCTCTCCATCCGCCAGTCCGCCTTTGGCAGCGAAGGGGAGCTCTATCTGTTCAGTACCGTGCTGGCCCACTTCTTCTCGCTCTATGCCAGCGTCAACGCCTTCCACCTGCTTGAGGTGGTCAATCTCGACAACAAGGAGCGCTACCAATGGCCAGTCCAGATCGGTCAGCACTCCCTGATGTGAGCGCCGCCCGGGAGGCGCCCCGCTTCAACTTCTTCCAGCTGGTTGAGCTGCTCAACCGGCTCGATGGCGCCGATCAGGAGCGGGGGCTCGACTACCTGCCCGGTGACGAGAACATCCGCTTCAAGGCGACCGCCTCTCTGGGGTTTCCCACCAGCGACGTGCTGCAGATTGGCCGGGATGGACAGGGTCGCCACGAGCTGGAGGTGGCCTTCCTCGGCCTGCACGGCAGTCAGTCGCCGATGCCCGGTTATTACCTCGATTCGCTGGCGTGGGAGTACGCCCAGGGGGAGCAGAAGCTCGGCCTGTTTCTGGACTTCTTCCACCACCGTCTGCTGACCCTGCTGCACCGGATCTGGCGCAAGTATCGCTACCACGTGCGGTTTCAGGACAACGGCGAGGATGGCTTCTCCCGCCTGATGTTCGCCCTGGTGGGGCTTGGCAACGAGGCGGTCTGTCAGAGCCTGCCGGTCAACCGGGCCAAGATGCTCTCCTATGCGGGCATGCTGGCCAGCCCCAGCCGCTCCCCCGAGGTGGTGGCCGGTCTGGTGGCCCACTGTTTCGATCTGGCCGATGTGCAGGTGAGCGCCTGGCAGTGGCGCAAGGTGCCTATTCATCAGGATCAGCAAAATCGCCTCGGCGGCGCCTGCGCCACTCTGGGGAGCGATTTTGTCATCGGTGACAAGGTGAATGACTGTGCCGGCAAGTTCTTGTTGAAGATCAACAACCTGAGCTTTGGCCAGTTCCTCGGGTTTCTGCCGAACGGGGAGCACTTCCATGCCCTGGTGACCTTTGTCTCCTTCATCCTGCGCGATCAGCTGGCCTGGGATCTGCGCCTGGGTTTCGGCCAGGAGCAGGCGAGGGGGCTGAGGTTGGGTGAAGAGCAGAGTGCCCGCCTGGGGTGGAGTACCTTTCTCGGCCAGCCGCCGAGTGATCCGTTCGTGACCATCTGCGTGCAGGAATAAGTGCAGAAATAAGTGCAGAAATCAGCAGCGCAGAAAATTTAACTACAGGAATCAGTGCAGGAGTAACTGTGGACGATTTTAACCAGCAACTTTCCCTGGTGGTGCTCAACAGCGAACAGCTCGACGGCAGCCAGCAGGTGCAGTACCGCTTCGACGAGATGGGGGGGACCCTGGGGGCCTCCGAACAGGATGACTGGCAACTGCGAGACCGGCTGGGGGCCGTCATGCCCGCCCACGCCCGCATCGAGCTCAACGACGGTCGCTTCTGCCTGTGCGATCTGAGCGGCCAGACCTATATCAACGGTGCCACCTCGCCCATCGGGCGGGCCCGCAAGGTGCATCTGGAGCAGGGGGACGAGCTCGTGGTCGGCCCGTTCCGGCTGCGCGCCTATCTGGGGGCCATCACCCCCGAGCAGAGCCTGCAACAGGTGCTGGGCAACCGCCCCACCGAGCAGCTCGACGAGTGGCTGACCAGCGATGAGCCGGTCGTGCCGGCTGACGATCCGCGTACCCTGGCGGCCGATCCCTTGCTGGCATTGCAGCAGGAGCGCAGGGCGCCCAATCCGTTGATGGATGGCCCGCTGGCGGACGCTCGCCTGCAGGCTTCACTGCGTTCACAACCGGATGTGGACGTCCCCCCTCTTGCCCCTTTTTCTGCTGTCGAGAACACCATGAACCAAGAATTTCTGGATATGCCCGCCATCGAGAACCATCCCGATTATCAGCTGTCGCTGGACGGCGTCGACCACGTGGCCCTGACCCCGCTGATGCGCGGCCTGGGTCAACCCTTGCAACTGCAGGACACCCAGCAGGCCCACGACATGCTCGAAGAGATGGGCAAGACGGTGCGGGCCATGGTGGAGGGGCTGCTGCAGCTGCAAAACGAACAGGCCGCGCTGGCGGACAAGCATCTGCGCCCCATCGAGGACAACCCGCTGCGTCTGGGCCTTGATTATGACGAGACCCTGGCGGTGCTGTTTGCCGAGCAGAAGAGCCCGGTCCACCTGAGTGCACCGGCGGCGGTGGCCGAGAGCCTGCACAACGTGCGCATCCACCACGTGGCGAACCAGCAGGCCATCGGCGCGGCGCTGGACAGCATCCTGCAGGCGTTTTCGCCGCAGGCGCTGCTGGGGCGCTTCGAGCAATACCGTCGCAGCGGTGCACCGGGCACGGCCGACGAAGGCTGGGCCTGGGACATGTACCAGCACTACTACCGCGAGCTCACCTCCGCCCGCCAACAGGGGTTCGACAAGCTGTTTCACCAGGTGTATGCCCAGGCCTATGACCAGGCCGTGCGTCAGCAACAGGGACTGATTTGATGATACGTGCGCTGATGCTGGGCGCCGCGCTGCTGGCCCTGGCAGGTTGTACCACCATGGGCAAGATGGCCGATGTGGCCATGAACCCGGATATCCAGGTGGGCAGCAATGACAGTCAACCGACAACCCTGGGGTTGAGCCTGCTGGCGGAGCCTGACGTCAACCCCAACGAGAGCGGGGAGGCGGCGCCCATCGAGTTTCAGGTGGTGCTGCTGGCGGAGGATTCCAAGCTGCTCGCTACCGACTATGACCAGGTGACCGCGAACGTGGAGAAGGCCCTTGGCAAGAACTACCTGGACCATCAGGACTACACCCTGCTGCCGGGCCAGTTCAAATACCTGCCCCCCATCAAGCTCGACGAGAAGACCCGTTACATCGGGGTGATCGCACGCTACGCCGACCCCGACAGCGCCGAGTGGCGCAAGGTCATCAAGATCAAGAGCAAGGGAACGGCTTATCAAATCCTGGTGCACCTGCGCCTGGATGAAGTGGAACTGCAAAAAGAAGAAGAATAACCATGTCGAGTCGAAATCGGGTTATCTGGCGTGAGGGGCTGTTCATCAAGCCCCAGCACTTCCAGCAACAACAAAGACATTCGGATTACGCGCTGCACGCTCGCCTGAGCGCGCTGTCCGACTATTTCTATGGCTTGCAGTCGCTCGCCATCAACGAGGATTACCTGGGCTTTGGCCGCATCGCCCTGGTGGGGGCCACCGGTATCCTGCCGGACGGGACCGTGTTCAACATCCCCAATGACGACGTGCTGCCGACCCCGCTGGAAGTCACCGACGCCTCGGTGGCGAACCAGAAGGTCTATCTGGCGCTGCCGCTCTCGGTGAGCGGTGTCAACGAGGTCAATCAGGGCGGCCAGGTGGCCACCCGGTTGCAGGCCCATCGCCACGACGTGCGCGATCTGCACAGCGAAGGGGGGGACGTGGTCTCCCTCGAAGTGGGGCGGGTCAGCCTGCGGCTGATGCTGGAGCGCGAGGATCGCAGTGCCTACGCCTCTTTGGCCATCGCCCGCATTCTGGACAAGCGTCCGGACGGCGGCCTGGTGCTGGATCCCAACTTCATGCCCTGCAGCATCAGCGTCTCCGCCATCCCGACCCTCAAGCGCTTCCTCGGTGAGTCGGCCGGGTTGGTCGCCGAGCGGGCCCGCAGCCTCTCCCAGCGTATCGCCGCGCCGGGTCAGCAGGGGGTGGCCGACGTGGCCGAGTTCATGATGCTGCAACTGCTCAACCGGGCCCAGCCCCAGCTCTCCCATCTGGCGCGCCTTGGCACCCTGCACCCCGAGCGGCTGCACGAGGCGCTGGTGCAGCTCTGCGGCGAGCTGATGACCTTTACCGACGAGTCTCGCCTGCCACCCGAGTTCCCCGCCTATCGCCACGACGATCAGCAGGTGAGCTTCGAGCCGGTGATGCTGGCCCTGCGCCAGGCGCTCAGCACCGTGCTGTCGCCGCGTGCCGTCTCCATCCAGCTGCGCAAGCACCAGTACGGCATCATGGTGGCCATGGTGAACGAGAGCGAGCTGATGACCAGCGCCGACTTCGTGCTGGCGGTGCGAGCCCGCATGCCGCAGGAGCAGCTGCGCAAGCAGTTGCTGCAGCAGACCAAGGTGGCTTCCAGCGACAAGATCCGCGAGCTCATCAGCCTGCAGCTGCCCGGCATTCCGCTGCTGCCGCTGCCGGTGGCGCCACGCCAGCTGCCCTATCACGCCGGTTACAGCTACTTCCAGCTCGACCGGCAGAGCCCGGCCTGGCAGATGCTGGCGGTGGGCAACACCCTTGCCTTCCATATCGCCGGCGACTTCCCCGAGCTCGACATGCAGCTCTGGGCCATTCGCAGCCAGTGATCGCACCAAGGAATAAGCAGAGATGACCACGGACATTATCAAGAACGAGCAACTCAGCGACCTGCTGTTCGATCATGCCGAGCAGCTGGACATGGATTCGGACTACTGGTTCCGCCTGCGTGGCCAGAGCATCAACCCGATGATCGATGCGGTGACCCCTTTGCTGGGGCTGGTGCAGCGGGTACGCCTGCTGTCGCGCTACGACCGGGTGCCCGAGCTCTACCAGCGGGTGGTGACCGAGATCCAGGCCATCGAACAGGAGCTGATGGCCCAGGGCTACGAGAACGGGGTGGTGCTGTCGTTTCGCTACATCCTCTGCACCTTCATCGACGAGGCCGTGATGGGCCGCGACTGGGGCAGCCAGAGCGAATGGTCCGAGCACTCCCTGCTGACCCGCTTTCACAACGAGACCTGGGGCGGCGAGAAGGTGTTCGTGCTGCTGGCCCGCCTGCAGGAAGACCCGGTGCGTTATCGCGACATTCTGGAGTTCATCTACCTCTGTCTGTGCCTCGGTTTCGAGGGGCGTTACAAGGTGATGAGCAAGGGGCAAGGGGAGTTCGAGCGCATCGTGCGCCAGCTGCACAAGCAGTTGGCCCCCGAGGCCGGCGGCGAGGCGCCCAGCGTGTTTCACCTCGATCTGGGCCAGCAGGCCTCCCGCTATCAGCTGCGCAAGCAGGTATCCCTGCGCAGCCTGTTCATGGGCGGCGCGCTGATCCTGGCGCTGATCTTTGGCCTCTATCACCACCAACTCAATAACCAGACCCAGGACGTGCTGCGTCAACTGGGCGAATTATTAAAATAAATACTTAAGGAGAGCACGCCTTGATTCGTATAGAGCTACCGGTACTGGTGGAAAGACTCAACCCCATCTGCCGTCACATGCTGGAAGAGGCTGCGGCCCTCTGCGTCAATCACCAGGGGGCTGAGATCCGCATCGAGCATCTGCTCCTGAAGATGCTGGAGACCCCGCTGAGCGATGTGCGCCAGATCCTGAAGGTGGCCGAGGTGGAGGTGGAAGAGCTCAAGACCCTGCTGCAACCGTCCGCTGCCGATAACGGCTATGGCCAGGGTTACCCCTCCTTCTCGCCCATGCTGGTGGAGTGGCTGCAAGACAGCTGGCTGCTCGCCTCCGCCGAGCTGCAACATGCCCAGCTGCGCAGCGGCGTCATGCTGCTGGTGCTGCTGATGACCCCCCAGCGCTACCTGCCGGGTTCGGTGACTCGTTTGCTTGCCAAGGTCAATCGCGAGCTGCTGCGCCAGCAGTTCGACGAGTGGGTCAAGGAGTCTGCCGAGACGCAAGTTGCCACCGCCCCCGGCGGCAAGACGGCCCAGGCAGCCCTGCCGGCCGATGCCAGCCTGCTGGCCCGCTTTACCGTCAACGTGACCGAACAGGCCCGCCAGGGCAGCCTGGATCCCGTGCTCTGCCGGGATCACGAGATCGATCTGATGATCGACATCCTCTCCCGTCGTCGCAAGAACAACCCCATCGTGGTGGGGGAGGCCGGGGTCGGCAAGAGCGCCCTCATCGAGGGGTTGGCCCTGCGCATGGTGGCGGGCCAGGTGCCTGAGAAGCTGCGCGGGGTCGAGCTGATGACCCTGGATCTCGGTGCCATGCAGGCCGGCGCCTCGGTCAAGGGGGAGTTCGAGAAGCGCTTCAAGGGGGTGATGCAGGAGGTCAAGGACGCCGTGCAACCTGTCATCCTGTTCATCGACGAGGCGCACACCCTGATTGGGGCCGGCAACCAGGCCGGCGGGTTGGATGTCTCCAACCTCATCAAGCCGGCGCTGGCCCGGGGCGAGCTGCGCACCATCGCCGCCACCACCTGGGGCGAGTACAAGAAATACGTGGAGAAAGATGCGGCCCTGTCGCGCCGCTTCCAGCTGGTGAAGGTCGGTGAACCCGATGCCGACGAGGCCACTGTGATCCTGCGCGGCCTGCGCAGCATCTACGAGAAGGCCCACGGGGTGCTGATCGACGAGGAGGCGCTGCAGGCCGCCGCCCAGCTCTCCGCCCGTTACATCTCCGGCCGTCAGCTGCCGGACAAGGCCATTGACGTGCTCGATACCGCCTGTGCCCGGGTGGCCATCAACCTCACCACCCCGCCGCGCGCGGTCAGCCACCTGCAAAATGCGCTGCGCCAGCGCGAGCTGGAGATCCGTCAGCTGGAGCGCCAGAGCCTGATCGGTCTTGGTGACAACGCAGAGCGCCTGGCCGAGTTGCAGGCGGCCCAGCAGGCTTGCCGTGAAGAACTGGCCGAGCAGGAGGCCCGGTGGCAGCAGCAGCAGGGGCTGGTGCACCAGATTGTCGAGCTGCGCGCAGCCCTGCTGGCCGATCAGCAGGATGAGATGCTGACCAGAGAGGCACTGGATCTCGCCGATGCGCCGCTCGATCCGCAGGCCGCTGCCGAGCAGCTGGCCACCTTCGAGCGCGAGCTGGCCGAGTTGCAGCAAGGAGAAGTGCTGGTCTCCGCCCACGTCGACAAGACCCAGATTGCCGCCGTCATCGCCGAGTGGACCGGGGTGCCCCTAAATCGCATCTCCCAGGGGGAGCTGGACGTGGTAACCCGCCTGCCGGAGTACCTCGGCGAGCTCATCAAGGGGCAGGATGTGGCAGTGGCCCACCTGCACAAGCACCTTCTCACCGCCCGCGCCGACCTGCGTCGTCCCGGCCGCCCGCTCGGCGCTTTCCTGCTGGTGGGGCCGAGCGGGGTCGGCAAGACCGAAACCGTGCTGCAGATTGCCGAGCTGATGTTCGGTGGCCGCCAGTACCTGACCACCATCAACATGTCCGAGTATCAGGAGAAGCACACCGTCTCCCGTCTCATCGGCTCGCCGCCCGGCTACGTCGGTTTCGGCGAGGGGGGCGTGCTGACCGAGGCTATTCGGCAGAAACCCTACTCGGTGGTGCTGCTGGATGAAGTGGAAAAAGCGCACCCGGATGTGCTCAACCTCTTCTATCAGGCGTTCGACAAGGGCGAGCTGGCGGACGGGGAAGGGCGCATCATCGACTGCAAGAACGTGGTCTTCTTCCTCACCTCCAACCTCGGTTTCCAGACCATCGTCGATCATGCCGAGCAGCCCGACGTGCTGCTGGATGCCCTCTATCCGGAGCTAGCCGCCTTCTTCAAACCGGCGCTGCTGGCGCGCATGGAGGTGATCCCCTATCTGCCGCTCGGTCACGACACGCTAGTGCAGATCGTGGGCGGCAAGCTCAACCGGCTGGTCAAGCTGCTCAAGGAGCGCTTCGGCGCCGAGGTGGTGCTGGACGACGAGGTGGCCGAGGAGATCCTGCTGCGGGCCAATCGCAGCGAGAACGGTGCCCGCATGCTCGAATCCGTCATCGACGGTGCCCTGTTGCCGCCGGTCTCCCTGCAACTGTTGCAGCGCCTCTCGGCCGGTGAGCCTATCAAGCGCGTCCACTTTTCCGTGGCCGATCACCAGTTTGTGGCCGAGGTGGGGGCTTGAGTATGGAGCAAGCCCTCGCATTTGCCCTGGCCCTCACCGCCCAGCGCGATGAGCCGCACCTGTGCCACTGGTGGAGCTCGACCGTCCATGCCAGCTTCCAGCCCAAGGGGCTGCTGCTCGGCATGCTGGATGTGAGCGGCCGCCAGCTGGAATGCAAAGGCTGGGTCAGGGGGAAGGAAGTGGCGCTGGGGCTGGCGGTGGACGATTTTTCCCACCCGCTTGCCTATGTGCTGCACAAGGCCCAGTCCCGTACCTGGGACTCCCTCTACGGCGGTGCCCGCATCGAGCACGCCGGTTTTCGCGCACTGTTGGCCAACCTTGGTCAGCAGTGCGGGCTGCATGCGTATCCGCTGCTGGACGGCAACGGCAAGCCGTTTGCCGTGCTGGCCCTGATGGATGAAGGGGAGGTGCTGCGGGCCTGGGCCGACGGCCCCGAGCTGGCCCAGCTCTCCCAGGTCTTTTGCAACCAGCTCACCCTCATTCGCGATCTCGGTCGCAGTCGGCGGGATCAGGGGGTACTGCGCGACTCCCTGCGCCAGATGAAGGGGGAGGGGGAGCGGCTGCGTCAGCACGAGAAGCTGCTCGGCGATCAGCTGGTCGGTCAGTCTGCGGTGATCCGCGGGCTGCGCGAGCAGATCAACCAGGCCGGCCAGCACAAGCTGACCGTACTGATCCAGGGGGAGACCGGCAGTGGCAAGGAAGTGGTGGCAAGGTTGGTGCACCAGTGCTCCGATCGCGCCAACAAGCCCTTTGTCGCCATCAACTGCGCCGCCATCCCGGAAAACCTCATCGAGAGCGAGCTGTTTGGTTATCAGAAGGGGGCCTTCTCCGGCGCCCTTGCCAACAAGACCGGGCTGGTGGCTCAGGCCAACGGTGGCACCCTGTTTCTGGACGAGGTGGGGGACATGCCCGCCGCCATGCAGGCCAAGCTGCTGCGGGTGCTGGAAACCCGCAGTTACCGGCCACTCGGGGCTGAGCAGGAGTATCACTCCGATTTTCGCCTCATCGCCGCTACCCATCAGCCGCTCACCCGCCATGTGGAGGAGGGGCAGTTTCGGGCCGACCTCTACCACCGTCTCTGTCAGTGCCTGCTGCTGATCGCCCCCTTGCGCGAGCACATGGATGATGTGCCGCTGCTGTGCCAGCACTTCATGGCCCAGTTTGCCGCCCAGGATGGCAAGACCCTGGTGGGGCTGCAGCGCAAGTTCTTGAAACAGCTGCAGACCTATGACTTCCCCGGCAATGTGCGCGAGCTGCGCAACCTGCTGGAGGTGGCCTGTGCCCATACCCGTCACGGGGAGGAGGTGGGGCTGGAGGCGCTGCCGCCGGAGCTGCGCGAGCGGGTCTGCGTCGAGTTGCCCGGCACCATGGACGACTACAACCACATCCGCGATCTGCGCCGGGCCATGCAGCAGTACGAGGCTTCCGTCATCGAGGCGCGGCTGCGCCACTTCCAGGGCAATCGGATGCTGGTGGCCGAGAGCCTCAACATTCCCAAGCGCACCCTGGATCACAAGTGCCAGAAACTGGAGGTGAACTGATGAGTATCCTCGGCTTGTTACCGCTGCTGCTGGCCACCAGTGCGGCCGAGGTCCCGCTGGACATGGCGCGCTGGCAGGCCTGCCGGCAGGAGCCCTCGCCGCTGGTACGGCTCGCCTGCTACGACTCCATCGGCAATGGCGTGACCAGTGCCGCCGAAGGGACTGCCCCCAAGTCGGCTGCCTGGCAGGCCATCTGGGCCCAGGAGCAGGCCCGCACGCCAGCGAGCGCGCCCTTTCTGTTGCAGAGCGACGCCGGCCGTGGCAGTGAAACCCTCACTCGCCCGGCACTGCGCGGGGCGACCCTGGCCATCGGCTGCGTCGACAGCATCACCCATATCCGGCTGCGGCTGGACAGCCCCTGGAGCGGCGAGAAAGTGCAGGTCGAGCTGGATGGTCAGCCGAGTGCCGGCTCCCAGAGCTGGTTTATCCGGGATCAGGGGCTGTTGCTGGAATATGGCCGCGGTCTGCCCGCCATCGAGGAGCTCAAGCGCTGGCAGGGCCATCGCGAGCTGCAGGTGCGGGCCGACAACGGCGCCCTCTTGCGGGTCGACCTGAGCGGCCTGAAAGAGGCGCTGGCACCGCTGCGTCAGCAGTGCCGCTGGTAGGAGGGGCAATGAGCTATCAACACCCCTGGTGTGCGCGCCTGCTCACCAGCCTGCCGGATGATCAGATAAGAGGCGCCGTGCTGGCCGACGAGCCGCGCTGGGACTACGTGGAGACCGAGCTGGTCAAGTTGGGATCCCTCGCTCACAGCCAGGTCGATCTCAATGCGGTGGCCGAGGCCTGCCTCGGCCTGCTGGAGAGCCGCACCAAGGACATGCGGGTGCTGGCCCAGTTGCTGCGCTGCCTGCAGCATCCGGCCAAGGTGACCCCGTTGGGGGCGGCGATCAGCCTGCTGGAGGCCTGGATCCAGGCTTACTGGCTGCTGGCCTGGCCCGGCAATGCCAGCCAGAAGCAGCGGCTGATGGTGCAGATCGTCAAGCGCTTCGAAGGGGCCCTGCCGCGCATTTGCGAGAGCGCTTCGGCGGCCGAGCTGGCCCAGTTGCTGGCCCAGGCCGAGCAGCTGGAGCGGGTCTGGCTGGCGCAGTGTCCCGACAAGGGAGAGCTGCTCGACCCGCTGGTGATGGGGCTGAAGCGGGCTCAGCGCCAGCAGGTGGCACAGGCCGAGGCCAATGCCGCCGGGCAGCCCCAGAGCAGCGGCGCGGCGGCAGCGGGCACCCCGGCCTCGGTGGCATCGGCCGCCAGCGGTGCCGGCGCCATGGTGCTCAGCGGCGGTGGCGGCAGTGCCGGCGTCGACGTCGACAGTTCCAACGATCGCGCCTGGCGCCAGACCCAGCTCAAGGTGGCTGAGCTCCTCATCGAGCGTCAGCCCGAGGCGGCAGTGGGCTATCGACTGCGCCGTCACGCCGTCTGGGCCGGGATCACGGCGGTCCCCATGAGCGGGGCGGGCAATAAAACCCCGTTGGCGCCCATGTCGGCGGACATGGTGGACGAGTACCGCGCCGCCATGAACGCCCCTGATCAGGGGCTCTGGCAGCGCATCGAGCAGAGTCTGACCCTGGCGCCCTACTGGTTCGAGGGGCACAGGCTCTCGGCCGAGGTGGCCCAGAAGCTCGGCTTTGGGGCGGTGGCCCAGGCGATCGCCGAGGAGCTCGGGACTTTTCTGCAGCGCCTGCCGGCCCTGCGGGAGCTTGCCTTCAGCGACGGCTCGCCGTTTCTCTCCCCCGAGTGCGGCCGCTGGTTGCAACCGGCCAAGGGGGGCAGTGCGGGCAGTGGCGAAGCGGGGCTGGCCGAGGAGGTGGCCCAGCGCCACGGCGAGCAGGGGGTCGCGGCGGCGCTCGCCCTGCTCGATGAGCGGATTGCGCAGTTGAAAGAGCCAAGAGATCGCTTCCACGCCTTGCTGGTGCAGGCGGAGCTGTTGGCGCAGGAAGGCATGGAGGCGCTTGCGCGCCAGCACTATCAACACTTGTGGCAAGAGGCCAGTCGCCTTGGGTTGTCGCACTGGGAGCCCGGGCTGGTCAACCGCCTGGAGAGCCTGGCGGCGCCGTTGTCGAAATGAATGCCGAAATGAGTCATTGAGTCGGAGTTGGATCACATTTTATGTTCAAAACCATTTTTACTTTTCTGCGGCAACAGCTGCCGAAATTGAAACCCTCCTGGCCCCTGCTCGGTGCTGTGCTCTGGGGGCTGGCTCTCATCCTGGTGTGGTGGCTGGGCCCTCGTCTCGAGGTGCGCGGCGCCAAGCCGTTCGAGCCGCTGTGGGGGCGGGTGGTGTTCACCCTGCTCTGGCTCTGGTTGCTGCTGGGAGTGGTCTCCTGGCGGGTGTGGCGCAAGATGCAGCAGCTCAAGGCCGAGCGTCAGCACGAGGTGGTGCTGGAGCAGGACCCGGTGAAGGGGCTCATCGACAGGCAGGCGCTGTTCCTCGATCGCTGGCTGCAGGCGTTGAATACCCATCTGGGCAAGGGGGCGCTCTACGCCATGCCCTGGTATCTGGTGCTGGGTCTGCCCGGCAGCGGCAAGAGCAGCCTCATTCACCGCGCCAACCCGGCCAACAAGCTCAACCCGAGACTCGATACCGAGCTGCGCGACGTGGCGCAGGATCAGCTGGTGGATTGCTGGCTGGGGGAACAGGCGGTGATGCTGGATCCCGCCGGGGTGCTGCTCTCCCAGAGCGAAGCCGAACTGGATCCACAGGCCCGCAAGCATGAGCGGCTCTGGCTGCACCTGCTCGGCTGGCTCAATGAACACCGTCGTCGCCAGCCCCTCAACGGCCTGGTGCTGACCGTGGATCTGGCCTGGCTCTCCCACGCCAGCGTGGCCGAACGCAAGGCCTATGCCCAGTTGATGCGCTCGCGCCTGCAGGAGGTGTCGGCCACCATGAATACCCGGTTGCCGCTCTATGTCACCTTCACCAAGCTCGATCTGCTGCGCGGCTTTGAGGTGATCTACCAGCAGCTCGACAAGGAGGCCCGCGAGGCCGTGCTGGGGGTGACCTTCAAGCCGGGTGCCGACTGGCAACAGGATCTGGCCCAGTTCTGGGATCAGTGGGTGGACAACCTCAACCAGAATCTGCCCGAACTGATGCTGAGCCGGCTCGATGCCGCCCAGCGCAACGCGCTGTTCTCGTTCGTGCGCCAGCTGGCGGGCCTCAAGGATTACGTGACCAGCCTGCTGGCCGAGACCCTGGCCATTGAGGAGAGCAAGCCACTGCTGGTGCGCGGGGTCTATGTCAGCTCTGTCTATCAGCAAGGGGTGCCGTTCGATGCGTTTGCCCAGGCGGCCTCCCGCCGCTACAACCTGCCAGAGCCCATCCACTCGGCCCTGCGCGGGGAGTCCAACACCTATTTCGTGCGCCAGCTGTTCTCCTCCATCATCTTCCCGGAGGCCCATCTGGCCGGCGAGAACCGGCTGCACACCCTCTATCGCCGGCGCCGCATGGCCATCGGTCTGAGCTGTCTGTCGCTCTTCTCGGCCGCCCTCATCGGTGGCTGGCACTACTTCTACCGGGTCAACGAGGAGGCGGGTCGCAACGTATTGACCAAGGCCCAGGCCTTCATGGAGACCAACGAGGTGGCCGACGCCCACGCCTTCGGCGTGAGCCAGCTGCCGCGCCTCAACCTCATTCGCGAGGCGACCCTCTCCTTTGGCAACTACCGCGAGCGGATGCCGCTGGTGGCCGACCTCGGCCTCTACCAGGGGGACGAGATTGGTCCTTATGTGGAAGGCTCCTACCTGCAACTGTTGAGCCTGCGCTTCCTGCCGGCCCAGATGCAGGGATTGCTTGCCGATCTCAACCAGGCGCCTGCCGGCAGCGAAGAGAAGCTCGCCATCCTGCGGGTGATGCGGATGCTGGACGATGCGTCCGGTCGCAACAAGGATCTGGTGGCGCAGTACATGGCGAGCCGCTGGCAGAAGGCCTTCCCGGGGCAGGGCGCGGTGCAGGAGCAGCTGATGGGGCACCTGGACTATGCCCTCGACCACACCAACTGGTATGGCGCCAGGGCCGAGCGGGATCAGGCCGCCATCACCGCCTTCGTGCCCTTCAAGGAACCGGTCTACGGTGCCCAGCGCGAGCTCGGCAAGCTGCCCATGTATCAGCGGGTCTACCAGAATCTGGTGGTGAAGGCGGGCGATGTATTGCCGCCGGATCTCAACGTGCGTGACGAGGTGGGCCCCACCTTCGACACCGTGTTTGCCCTGCGCAGCGACAACGCCGGCCAAGTGCCGCGGCTGCTCACCTGGCCCGGTTTCAACGACTTCTTCCTCAAGCAGGACAAGGCGCTCATCGATCTCACCGCGATGGATGCCTGGGTGCTGGGCCAGCGCAAGCTGAGCCAGCTGAGCGAGGCGGATCGCAAGGAGATCACCCGTCAGGTCAACGACCGTTACGTCACCGATTACGTCAACCAGTGGCAAAAACTGCTGACCAATCTGGACGTGCAGACCCTGGAGAGCCCGGAGCAGGCGCTGGACGTGCTCGCCGCTATCACCGGCAACGATCAGCCGTTCCAGCGGGTACTGGCCTCGCTGGATGACAACACCCGCATTCGCAAGATCTCCGACGTGGAAGGGGACCCGGCCCAGGCCATCAGCGCCCGCATCGGTCGACCCTTCATGGCCACCAATGCGGCGCTCAGCGGTCGCGGCGAGCAGGGGCCGCTCATCTCCGAGGTCAACCAGAAGCTGGTGGAGCTGCAGCACTACCTGGAGCTCATCGTCAACGCCACCGAGCCGGGCCAGTCCGCCTTGAAAGCGGTGCAACTGCGCATGACCAACAAGTACGCCGATCCGGTGTTCGCCCTGCAGCAATATGCCCGCAGTCTGCCGGCCCCGCTCGATCGCTGGGTGGGTCAGCTCTCCGAGCAGAGCTCGCGACTGGTGATCGACCTGGCCATGTCCTCCCTCAACCAGGAGTGGCAGGACAAGGTGCTGGCCCCCTTCAACAGCCAGCTGGCCGGTCGTTATCCGTTTGATCCGAGCTCGAACAAGGATGTGCCCCTCTCGGAGATGGAGCGCTTCTTCGCACCTAACGGGACGCTGGACAGCTTCTATCAGGTCAACCTCAAGCCCATGGTGGAGAGCGGCCTGATGGAAGGGGAGTTCAGCTCGCCCATCCAAGCCGAGCTGGTCAAGCAGCTGGACCGTGCGGCCCGCATCCGTCAGATCTTCTTCAGCCTGCAGGGCAACCTGGAGGTGCAGTTCGCCCTCGAGCCCATCGAGCTCACCGCCAACAAGCGGCGCAGCGTGCTGAACCTGGACGGCCAGCTGCTGGAATATGCCCATGGCCGTCGTACCAAGATCCCGTTGGTGTGGCCCAACACCATGCGCGACGGGGCCGAGAGCAAGATCACCCTGGTGCCGGCCGCCCGCGAGCGCTCACCACGCAGCGAAGGCTTCGTCGGCCCCTGGGCCATGTTCCGCCTGATGGACAAGGGGGAGCTGACCCAGGTCAATGACGCCACCTTCGATGTGCGCTTCCCGGTGGATCAGGGTGCCATGACCTATCGCGTCTACACCGACAGCGCGCAAAACCCCTTCACCGGCGGCCTGTTCAGCCAGTTCAGACTGCCCGAATCCCTCTATTGATCGCGTCGGGGGCACGTTGTGCCCCCTTCCTGCGTTGGAAGTCCATATGTCACAGAATCAACAAGGTCAGCAGGCCCTGAAAGTGGGGCGCGACCCCAGGATGCTGCCGGAGTACGAGGCGCTGCGGGCCGAGATCAACAAACTCAGCCACGCTTCGCGCCCCGAGGTGGACTGGCAGCGGATCCATCAGCTCGCCAGCCTTATCTTCGAAAAACACGGGGTAGATCTGCAGACCGCCATCTACTTCACCCTGGCGCGCTCGCGCCTGCAGGGGCTCAGCGGTTTTACCGAAGGGTGCGAGTTTCTCGCCAATCTCATCGTCACCCAGTGGGAGAGCTTCTGGCCGCCGGTCCATCAGGAGCGGGCCCGCATCGAGATGCTCGACTGGTTCATCGCCCGCATCAGCGACGTCATTCGCCAGTACCAGATCAGCCACGAGGACAAGCGGCTGATCTATCGCTGCGAGCGGGCGCTGCAGCTCATCAGTGAGAAGCTGCACAACGCGGATCTGAGCCGCATTCCCCGGGTCGAGAATCTGGTGCACTTCATCGAGGGGTATACCCACCTCTTTGACGAGACCGAGATCGTCATCGTCTCTGACGAGCCGGGCCTCAAGGAGGAGCTGCAGATCCCGCCCATGGTGTTCTTCAAGTCAGACATGGAGAGTGATCACGGCGGCACGGTCTCGGCATCGACCCCGCACCTGCCCCAGGGCAGCATTTTGGTGGGGCGCGAGAAGGGGCAGGTCAAGCCCACCGTGCTCAAGATAGAGCAGCACCGTCGGCAGCGTCCGGCCTGGTTCTGGTTTGGCTGCGGCCTGCTCAGCTGCGCCCTGCCGGTGATGGGCTGGCTCGGCTGGCAGCAGCATCAGCAGGAGAAAACCGTGGCGGCCCAGCGTCTGGTGCAGCCGGCCGCCGAGCTGCCCCGAGCCCTCAGTTATGACGACATTCGTCAGGCGCGCATCGTGCTGGGGGAGCAGACCCTGCAGAACATGGAGAGCGATCTGGTGGCCCGCTACCAGAACCAGTTGACCCGGCTCGAGCAGACGTCGCCGCTCTACTGGTATCGCTACGGCGAGGGGCTGCGCAACTCGCTCTTGATGCTCTATCCCGACTCGCTGGCGGTCAAGGCGCTGGACAAGCAGTGGCGGACGCAGCTTGGCGGCCAGCAGGGGGATGTCATCAGCGTACCCACCTACCTGGATGCCCGCGCCGGGGTGGATGCCCTGCTTGATCAGCTGCTGGAGCTGGAGCGCCAGCGCAAGACGGTGACCATCTCCTACCTCAAATCCCAGCTCTATGAAGTGCAGAAGAACCTGATGCAGAACATCCCGTTCAGTCTGCGTCTCGGTGAACTGGAGGCGAGAAAAGCCTCCCAGGAGCCCATCACGGCTGCCGAGCTAAAAAGCCTGGAAAATGATCTGAAAGCGCTCAATATCCGCCTCTATCAGCTGCAACAGGGCGCTTCTGGTAGCTGAAAGTGCTGCCTTGAGCAAGAAATTGCGCAAGATGTGGTGAGTTTGACTGGCAAGGCAAGGTTTGCCGGGAAACTTGCCCTGTCTTGCGCAATGGATTGCAGCAGATTTGTCAGGCTCAACGAGATTGAATCGTAATTGCCTGATTTTTAATGTGATTGTGGGCGACTTTGCCATGGCATGGAGGCTGCTGGGTCGCCGTTCCAACTGTCTCTGCACCAGGCTGCGCTTGCACCATGGTTGCCCCACGGAGAATCCAGATGTGTCCTTCTATTGCATTGCTCGGTGACATCGGTACCGACCACGATGGTTTCCACCCATCACCCGTGATTGCCGCCAGCCCGGATGTGTTCCTCGATGGCAAGCCGGTGGCTCGCCAGGGTGATCCGCTGGCCCCCCACGACAAACCCAACAATCCACCGCATCCGCGCAGCATCTCGGGCGGCGTCGGCTCTGTGCTGGTCAATGGCAAGCCCATCGCCGTGACCGGTACCGCCGTCGGCTGCGGCGGCGTGGTGATTGGTTCAGGTAGCGGACAGGCAGGTTAAGGAGCGCTTCATGGCAGACAGCACAGGATTACAATTTACCGTCAAGGTGGGGGCCCTGCCCGAGAGCACCTTTGTGGTGGCCGAGTTTGCGCTGGATGAAGCGCTCAACCGCCCGTTCAACCTGCGCCTGGAGCTGGCAAGCGCCCAGCCCGACATCGACTTTGGCGCCGTGCTGGACCAGCCGTGCGAGCTGCTGGTGTGGTACAACGGCGAGCTGCAACGTCGGGTGTGCGGGGTGGTCAGTGACTTCGCGCAGGGTGACAGTGGCTTTCGCCGCACCCGCTATCAGCTCATGGTGCTGCCGGCGCTGTGGCGTCTCTCTTTGCGCCAGAACTCCCGCATCTTCCAGGCGCAGAAGCCCGATGAAATCCTCTCCATCCTGCTGCAAGAGCACGGCATCACCGACTACGCCTTTGCCCTGAAAAACGAGCACGCCAAGCGGGAATACTGCGTTCAGTACCGGGAAACCGACCTCGAGTTCCTCAACCGGCTCGCCGCCGAAGAGGGGATGTTCTACTTCCACGAGTTTGAAGCGGGCAAGCACCGCATCGTGTTTGCCGATGACGCAGCCGCCTTGACTGCTGGCCCCGAGCTCTTCTTCAACCTCGGTAACCGTTCCCTCGAGCAAGGCCTCTATGTGCGCCAGTTCCACTACCGCGAGGCAGTGCGCCCAAGCGATGTGGAGCTCAAAGACTACAGCTTCAAGACGCCGGCATACGGTCTCTCCCACAAGAAGCAAGGCGCGGAGCTCGAGCATCAACGCGATACCTACCAGCACTTCGACTATCCGGGTCGCTACAAGCAGGATGGCAGCGGCAAGGCCTTTGCCCAACATCGGCTGGATGCCCTGCGCAACGATGCGGTGGCGGGCCAGGCTAAGTCCAACTGCGCGGCCTTGCAGCCGGGGCAGAGCTTCTCGCTCACCGAACACCCCAACGGCAGCCTCAACACCGACTGGCAAATCGTGCGCATCCAGCACACCGGCTTGCAGCCGCAGGCACTGGAAGAGGAGGGGGGCAGCGGCCCCACCGTCTACCACAACGAATTCGGGGTAGTAAAAGCGAGCACCACCTGGCGGGCACGCATCGGCAGCCCGGAAGCCCCTCACAAGCCGATGGTGGATGGCCCGCAAATCGCCATGGTGGTGGGCCCCGACGGGGAGGAGATTTACTGCGACGAGCACGGCCGGGTGAAGCTGCAGTTCCCGTGGGACCGCTACGGCAGCTCCAACGACCAGAGCTCCTGCTGGGTGCGAGTCTCCCAGGGCTGGGCCGGCGGTCAGTACGGCATGATGGCCATCCCGCGCATCGGGCACGAGGTCATAGTGAGCTTTCTGGAAGGGGACCCCGACCAGCCCATCGTGACTGGTCGCACCTACCACGCCACCAACCGGCCACCGTATGAGCTGCCAGCCAACAAGACCCGCACCGTGCTGCGCACGGAAACCCACCAGGGTGAGGGCTTCAACGAGCTGCGCTTTGAAGACCAGGCGGGGCAGGAAGAGATTTACATCCACGGTCAGAAAGACTTGAACGTGTTGATAGAGAACGACGCCGCCTGGCACATCAAGTACGACCAGCACACCGATATCGACAACGAGCGGGTGACCCGTATCAAGGCCAACGACCACCTGACGGTGGAGGGTGAGAAGCGCGACCAGATAAAAGCCGACTACTCGCTGACGGTGGATGCCAGCCTGCACCAGAAGCTGGGGCAGTCGCTACTGGTGGAGGCCGGTCAGGAAGTGCATATCAAGGTGGGTGACAAGCTGGTGCTGGAGGCGGGTTCCGAGATCACCCTCAAGGGAGGCGGCAGCTTTGTGAAAGTTGACCCGAGCGGCATCAAGCTGGTGGGGCCTGCCATCAAGCTCAATGCCGGCGGTAGCGCAGGCTCAGGCTCTGGCTGGGCTGGCAAGGCCCCCGTAGTGCCCAAGGGGGTAGAAGTGGTCAAGGCTCCCGAACTGGTCGAACTCATCAAGGCCATCCCCACCGAGAAGGCGATGGAGGCGCTCTTGAAAGAAGAGAAGCCCGGTGCGTTCTACCTCTTTTCTGAATAAGGAAACAGCATGAAGTTTGCATTTCCCATCCTCACTGCCACAGGGGAAGAGTTCAAAGATGCCAAGGCGCTGACGGCGCTGATCAATAGCGAGCAATTGGGTCACTATCTTCTTGGCAACCATAACAAATGGCACGGTGGCATTCATATCAGCGACAAGAGTGCCCCTTGGTGCAAGGATAAGTACCCTGTCAGAGCCATGGCCGATGGCAAGGTGGTGGCATTCCGGATGATGAAGGATTACTTGACCTCTGAATTTCAGGGGGAGTCCTTGCGTTATTCCAACTGCTTCTGCCTGGTACAGCATGAATATTGTGAAGTGAATACAGAGACCAAGGCGAAAAATGAGTTCACCTTCTACTCGCTCTATATGCATCTGCTGCCTTGGGATCAGTACCAAAGTACCGAGAAGCTGGTACTGAAGAAGGGGTGGAATGCGCGCAATTCCGTTCCCCATGCCAATCCCGATGCCGAGCAGCAGCGTGTTGATGCTACCTTGCCGCGCTTCACGCTACCTAAAGATACCGAACTGGAAATGGACAGTAACACGCCTCCTCAAAAGGGGAGCGTTGGGGGCAAGGAGTATGATTTCATCAAGGTGACGATCAAGAGTCAGCTGTCCAATACCCAGATGAAAGAGGCTGAGAAGGCCGGTGTTGTGGTCAGTCAAGGGAGTTCGGTCTGGATCGCCAATAGTCCGGCCGCTGTTGAGGTGATTAAACCCAACCTGCCTACCTGGCTATTCGATCAGATAGAGGCGGAACTGCTGACTAATATGGTTGGCCGTGCGGATCCTGGAGTTGATGGACCTACAGGTCGTCCGGTGGTGGGAAAGAAAAGTGTTTCTCTGCCTGCCGGTACCAAGTTGCAGTATGATGCACACCAACTCGAATTCCATTGGGATGGTGACAAGGCGCGCAAGATGGCCAGATGCAAATATGTGACGCCGAGTGTGGACGGTGTGCCAAGTAGTTGTGGTGTCGCCTGGGTATGCGTCGAAGACAAATATATCAAGGCAAATACGCTTCCTCCCTCCCATCTTGGCGAACTCTATGTGTTGCCATCTCCCGTGGCCATTGCCGCAGGTGAGACCATAGGCTATCTCGGCTTGGTGGAAACGCCAGGCTCTCTGATTGGAGGCAAAAAGAGCAAGTATCAAGTCCATCTTGAAGTCTTCACCCAGGATCCTCGTCTTGACGATGTGCTGGCCAACAAGGCTGGAACAAAAGGCGGTGCTACCTATGCCAAGGTCCCGGCGGAACTCGTCTTATACGAAAAGAAAAAGCAGGATGGTAAAGATCTCTGGGTAGCTACTGCTGACAAAAGCTTGGAGGCTCTGATTGAATCACCCGAGCTTGAAAAAGACGCTGCCAAGCAGGAGTGGCTCTGTGTCTCGTCAGGAAAATATGTCAAGAAAGAGCAAGTGGCTCTTTTGAGCCAGCACGACTGGCTGAAGATTGGTTTTAAAAAGGTTGATGGTTCAGGTTCCGACGGTTATCTGGATCCCGATGCCCCTCCGACCTTTTTCGCCGATCTGGTCAAGAGCTTCGATTCCGATGGCAATGGTGAACTTAGCAGCGAAGAGATACAGGCTGCCCTGCAAAACAGCAGCAATGCAGAAAAACTTCAGAAGCTAATCGTCAAGCATCCCAGTGAATGGTATGAAAAATCATCAGCCAGTAGTTATCTATGGCTAGATAAACTTATGACCAAGATTGGCCTGCCAGATTTTGATTTATTGGTTGATCATGAAAAACAGCGTATCGATAAGCTGGAGTGGATGCAGAGTGCTGCCAAGTTGAATCTTGAAAAGGAGGTTTGGCATTTTTCACCAATAGGAATAATGGCATTAATAACAGAGCGACGCCCAAGCGGAGATACAATCGATTTTAATACCACTCTTGGGATTTATAAAATCTCTAAAAAATCTGCGGAGTTTATATTGTCTTGGGAGGCATACATGCCCAAACCATATGTTCCCAAAGGAGACCAGTCAAGTGGCGTTACTATTGGTTATGGGTACGATTTAGGGCAACAGGAAAGCTCATCAGCACGGACTATGTTGAGTGACTATTATACTGCAGCACAGGTGGAACGTTTGTTAACTGCAATTGGTAAAAAAGGGGATAATGCTCGGGCTATTGTTCATGAATTATCTGATATTTCAATTGATAAAGACCGAGCTCTAGATATGGCAATGCGTTTAAAGGAACGATACTGCCAAGTTGTTGTCAACACTTACCCACAAGCTATTAACCTACCTCCAGATAGTGCTGGTGCTATATTGTCATTGGTTTATAACAGAGGTCCATCATTAAAAAAACCGAAAATCGGGGACTCAATAGATAGCCGTCGTGAAATGAGAGAAATAGGTGATGATTTTTCTAAAGGGAATATTAAAAATATACCTTCCAGGCTGAGGAGTATGAGAAGATTATGGGCGAACCAACGGGGACTAAGAGACCGCCGTGAAGGTGAAGCTAAATTTATTGAAGAAGAGTTGGCTAGGGGAGAGTGATATGACTAGTATTTCCAGTAGGTTATTTATTATCTTAATGTTTTTATTTTCAACATATGCACATGCATGTGGTAATAACAACAACGCAATTGTTCAGGGCCCTTTTAGAGATATATCCTTCAATGAAGGATATATCTGCTTTCAAAGTACTTCAGATAAAAACGATATAGAGTTTTATCTTGAGTATGAGTCACCTAAGGGAACACAAAATGTTTTGATTGATACTTTTTATCATTCAGATGCACCAGTGGAATTAATGTCTGTTTTTTTTGCTCCTGTAAATAAAGAGAGGAATGTTGTTATACTTCTTCGCTGGAATGTAAATTATGAAAGTGATGGTATAGAATATCCTTATTTTTATGAGATTAAAATATATCGGAAAAGTAAAGAGGGAAAATATGAACTAAATTTAAGCTCAGAAACTGATGATGCTCTTTCTGGCTACCAGATTATAAAAAATGGTAAAAAGCAAAATTATTCATTAGATAATGCCCAAAAAATTAAAAATTATCTTATGGATAACTATGGTGCATAAATAAGGCAAGGTTTATAGAGCCCGTAGGCTGTACAGATCTAGTTATCACCTGACGGCGTTGTTGCCCAAATCAACCATCAAGTCATCACTTCCCCAGCCCCGGGTGACCGCTACACTCGGGGCTTTCTGACTGGCAGGCCCAGGGTATTCAGTTTGTTTATGGCGCTTACATACGCTATGACTTCCTCCACTTGGCCGTTGTAGTTACGCAGACTAATTTTCCCCGTCAGCAACTGCTTGAACCGATATTACCTAGTAGGCATTGATAATAGTGAGTGAAAATTTGTGAGGTCATAATGAGGAAGTATGGTTTTTTCATTTTAAATTTAATTTTTCCCGCTTTGTTTGTGAATGCAGCTGATCTTATTCAAGGGCCCTATAGGATAAGTAATGATACAGCGAGCGTTAAAATTGAGAAAAATGATGATATAAACTGCCCATTATCTATGGTTATATATGATAAATCATCACGTTATGAGTTAGATAAAATATGTGAGAACGGCGATTGCCCGAATCTCAGGAGCGTTTTTTTCTTTACTCTGAAAGGTGTTAATCATATAGGAACTATAGTTTCATGGCATAACAAGCATCAGGCAGAAGGGATTGATGAGACAAATTTTGAAGTTAAAATTTATAAAAAGAACGCTGGAGGAGAATACTCTGTTGATAAGGCAAAAACTTTGGATCCAGTTTTAAGTGGCACAGAGGATGGGGTCGGCGATGGAACATATAAGTTTAACAATGCAATATCGGTAAAGAAGTATATGAAAGAAAGATATGGTTAAGAGTTTAGCAAGGTGCGATAGACATCCAGTGAGAATATGGGGTGCACACCTTTTTCATAGCTGTTTAGCTGCATGTTAAAGAGTATTGCTGGCAGTTGGTAAGCTGGTTGTAGCATGCACAAATATAGTTACCACCTGACACCGGTCTCAAACCGGTGTCTTGCTTACACCACTCTAAGAGCGCACCTTCTTCGGTACCAATTTCAGAGCCTTCTTGAGCATGCAATAAGGGGGCCTGTCCCTCCATCATTAGGCCCTGACAAGACCACTGTTTGTTGTAGTGTTCTAGGTAGCTGTCCAGACCTGTTTGCATCTGCTCCACCGGTTCGTCCGGGTAATGCTGATCGAGCAGGCGATTTGCTCGTCATTGAGCACAATCGTTTGTTCTTGGTGGTTTTTCTCGAGGCGCAACAAACGGTCGTATCTGGAGTGCAGGTCGTGACGTTGCCATTACGCCACACACACCACCCGTACCGACACTGTACAGGCAACCGTCAGGACGCAATAAGATAGGGTTATTTCTACCGGATTTAAATAGATAAGATTGGATGTTTTCTGAAAGGGATAATGGGGTGGCTGATGGGGCTCGAACCCACGACAACCGGAATCACAATCCGGGACTCTACCAACTGAGCTACAGCCACCACTGAAGATACCCATCAATGCTTGCATCGGGGAGATGCATGTCATCAATGGCGCGCCCTGCAGGATTCGAACCTGCGACCCACGGCTTAGAAGGCCGTTGCTCTATCCGACTGAGCTAAGGGCGCATTGCCTCGACAAGCCTGGCGGCATGTCGAAAAACCTGGTCGGTGATAAAGGATTCGAACCTTTGACCCTCTGGTCCCAAACCAGATGCGCTACCGGGCTGCGCTAATCACCGAAAATCTCGTCTCCAGCATAGCGACAGCGGCTGTACTGGGCAACGGGCCGGCATCATACCCAAGCGGGAAAGCCAGCGTCAACGAATTTTTCCACCAATGAATTCAAATGCCTACTTATTGCCCTCCATGCGAGAGCCGCTAACACCCGTGGCAAAAAAATGCGACAATGCGCGGCAGTTGAACACATGGTGAGTGAAGAACGATGTCTGCCAAAATCATTGATGGAAAACAGGTTGCGCAAACGATTCGCAATCAGGTCGCAGCGCAAGTCCAACAGCGGTTGGCACAAGGAAAACGGGCGCCGGGCTTGGCGGTCATCCTGGTCGGGGTGGATCCTGCCTCGCAGGTCTATGTCGGCAGCAAGCGGCGCGCCTGTGAAGAGGTGGGTTTTATCTCCCGCTCTTATGATCTGGATGCGACGGCGAGCCAGGAAGAGTTGCTGGCACTGATCGATAAGCTGAATGAAGACGCAGACGTTGACGGTATTCTGGTACAGCTCCCCTTGCCGGCTCACTGCGATACGACTCAGGTATTGGAGCGTATTCGCCCCGACAAGGACGTGGATGGTTTCCATCCTTACAACGTGGGTCGGCTGGCACAGCGTATTCCGGCACTGCGCCCCTGTACGCCCAAAGGCATCATGACCTTGATTGAAGCGACCGGTGTAAAAACGCACGGTCTGCATGCAGTGGTAGTCGGGGCATCCAACATCGTTGGTCGGCCGATGACGCTGGAGCTGCTGCTGGCAGGTTGTACTACCACCACCTGTCACCGTTTCACCCAGGATCTGGAAGATCAGGTTCGCCGTGCCGACCTGCTGGTGGTGGCGGTTGGCAAACCCAACTTCATTCCAGGTGAGTGGGTCAAACCGGGGGCACTGGTGATCGACGTGGGCATCAATCGGCTGGCGGACGGCTCACTGGTTGGTGACGTTGAGTTTGAGACCGCGCGTAATCATGCCTCCTTCATCACGCCTGTACCGGGTGGGGTTGGCCCCATGACGGTTGCCAGCCTGATGGAAAATACCCTGAGCGCCTGTCAGGACTATCACGACAACGCGCAATGATCTCCTTCTAGTCTGCTTGGGGGAGCGAGCTTCTCCTGTTAATCGCAGCAATAAAAAAACCGGCAACCTTGCGGCTTGCCGGTTTTTTTATTTATCCAGTTCGACTCTTACATGTTCTGTGCTTCGTTTGGCACAATGACAGAGGCGTGATTGCCTTTCGGCCCCTGCTGCAGTTCAAAGTTGACTGCTTGACCTGCTTTCAACGTCTTGTAGCCTTCCATTTGTATCGTGGAGTAGTGGGCGAAGATATCTTCACCACCTCCTTCCGGACAGATAAACCCAAATCCTTTTGCGTTGTTAAACCACTTGACTGTTCCGGTTGCCATACATCTACATCCTTTTATTGATTACCTTGAAGTCGTTGAGTAACCTGCGCCAGCCCTTTATAACTAGTAGTATAGCCCATAGCAGACGGGCGCCGATTAGCAAGTAACCAATCTAGTCTAACTTTTGAGCGAGTCAAGGAGTTGTTAACAACTGATGTGATCTGGTTAACAAGTCTATTGACAATCTTGTGTTAGGCGGTAGTAATCTAGAGGTACCAAAGCGCGATTATGAGCAAGCAGAAAGAACTCTTTGCTAATGAAGAGATTGCAGAAGCAGAGAAAACCAAGCTGCAACCGCCACCCATGTACAAGGTCGTCCTGAACAACGACGACTACACACCGATGGAGTTCGTGGTGGAGGTGCTGCAAAAGTTCTTTGGTATGGATTTGGACAAGGCCACTCAGGTGATGCTGAGCGTGCATTATAGTGGTAAGGGAGTCTGTGGCACGTTCACCGCTGAGATTGCCGAAACCAAAGTGGTCCAGGTCAACACCTATGCACGTAACAACGAACATCCACTGCTGTGTACCATGGAAAAGGCTTGAATCTGATGACTTGATGGCGATGACGACACCACATTGTTGCTGTACTAGGGGAGGTGCCTATGTTGAATAAAGATCTAGAAAAGACGCTGAACGAGGCTTTCAAACTGGCCCGTGACGAGCGCCACGAATTCATGACTGTCGAGCACCTGTTGTTAGCCCTGCTGGATAACAGCTCAGCTCATGAGGCGCTGAGTTCTTGTGGTGCTGACGTGGAGCTGATGCGCAAAGAGATCAGCGCATTCATCAGTCAAACAACCCCGCTTATTCCCCGTGACGATGAAGATCGTGAAACCCAGCCCACACTGGGCTTCCAGCGGGTGCTGCAACGCGCCGTGTTCCATGTTCAATCATCGGGCAACACGGAAGTCAGTGGTGCCAACGTGCTGGTTGCCATTTTCAGCGAGCAGGAGTCCCAGGCCGCTTACTTCCTGAAAAAGGCCGAGATCAGCCGACTGGATGTGGTCAATTTCCTCTCCCATGGCGTGCGCAAAGACAGCAAGCCGGACAACAGCAACAACAATGCCGAGTCCGACGACGATGTGTCTGCCGCTCAGATAGAAAGCTTTGCCACCAACCTCAATCAGTTGGTGCTGGAAGGGCGTATCGATCCGCTCATTGGACGGGATCAGGAGCTCAATCGTACCATCCAGGTGCTCTGCCGCCGTCGCAAGAACAACCCCTTGCTGGTCGGTGAAGCCGGGGTCGGCAAGACGGCCATCGCCGAAGGGCTGGCCTATCGTATCGTCAAGGGCGATGTGCCCGAGGTGATTGCGGGCAGCACCATTTATTCCCTGGACATGGGCTCGCTGCTGGCGGGGACCAAGTATCGCGGCGATTTCGAGAAGCGCCTCAAGGTGCTGCTCAAGCAGATCGAGCGCCAGGAAGGGGCGATCCTGTTCATCGACGAGATCCACACCATCATAGGGGCTGGTGCTGCCTCTGGTGGTCAGCTGGATGCGGCCAACCTCATCAAGCCGCTGCTCTCCAATGGCTTGCTGCGTTGTGTCGGCTCCACCACTTATCAGGAATACTCCCAGATCTTTGAGAAGGACCGTGCTCTGGCGCGTCGCTTCCAGAAGATCGATATCGTCGAGCCCAGTGTGGATGACACCACCCGCATCCTGATGGGTCTCAAGAGTCGCTATGAAGCTCACCACGGGGTGCGCTACACCGTCAAGGCCATCCGCGCCGCGGTGGAGCTCTCTGCCAAGTACATCAATGATCGCCATTTGCCTGACAAAGCGATCGACGTGATCGACGAAGCCGGTGCCGGGCAACGGCTGCTGCCGGCGAGCAAGCGCAAGAAAGTGATCAATGTGCAGGAGATCGAAGCCATCGTGGCCAAGATTGCCCGCATCCCGGAGAAATCAGTCTCCTCTTCTGATAAGGAAGTGCTGAAGAATCTGGAGCGTAATCTCAAGATGGTGGTATTTGGTCAGGACAAAGCCATTGAGGTGCTGACCGATTCCATTCGTTTGTCACGTTCGGGCTTGGGTAATGAGCGTCGCCCTGTGGGTTGTTTCCTGTTTGCCGGCCCGACCGGGGTCGGCAAGACCGAGGTCACTCAGCAGTTGGGCAAGGCGCTCGGCGTCGAGGTGCTGCGCTTTGACATGTCGGAGTACATGGAACGCCACACCGTCTCCCGCCTGATCGGGGCGCCTCCCGGTTATGTCGGCTTTGAGCAGGGTGGACTCCTGACCGATTCTGTACTCAAGCACCCGCATTCAGTGGTGCTGCTGGACGAGATCGAAAAAGCGCACCCGGATGTGTTCAACTTGCTGCTGCAGGTGATGGACAACGGCACCCTGACCGACAACAACGGGCGCAAGGCGGATTTTCGCAACGTGATCCTGGTGATGACCACCAACGCCGGCGTGCAGGAGACCCAGCGCAAATCCATCGGCTTCCAGCAACAGGATATGAGCCACGATGCCATGGCGGTGATCAACAAGACGTTCAGCCCGGAGTTTCGCAACCGGCTCGATCACACCATCTGGTTCAACCATCTGGATATGCAGGTGATACATCAGGTGGTCGACAAGTTCATCGTCGAGTTGCAGGTACAACTGGATGCCAAGGGCGTGTCTCTTGAAGTGTCCGAGGGGGTCCGCCACTGGTTGGCCGAGAAGGGATATGACAGGGCCATGGGAGCGAGACCCATGGGGCGGGTCATCCAGGAACACCTCAAGAAACCCCTTGCCAATGAGATCCTGTTCGGATCCTTGGTCGATGGGGGGGTAGTGAAGGTTGAGTTGATAAATGACAGCCTCAGCTTTGACTATCAAGTCAATGTTGAAGCTGTTTCCCACTAAGCTTAACGCTGTTGGAAAACCACAAAAAACCCCAACCGGAAGGTTGGGGTTTTTTGCTGAATTCCTGGCTTAGCGAGAGCGGAAAACAATACGTCCCTTGGAGAGATCGTACGGAGTCAGAGCTACCGTTACTTTGTCCCCAGTCAGGATACGGATGTAGTTTTTGCGCATCTTGCCGGAAATATGAGCGATAACCACGTGACCATTCTCCAGTTCCACACGGAACATGGTATTGGGCAGGGTTTCGAGAATAGTGCCCTGCATCTCAATACTGTCTTCTTTAGCCATTGAATCCTCTTGATAAGCCACAACAAAAAATCCGCTGGATCATGCCGGATTTAAGGCTATGTGTAAAGTTTACTCGGGCTTGCTGTCGATATTTTTCCATTCCCCCTGTATCAATCGTTCATGGGGCAGATACTGGCGCTTGTAATTCATCTTGCGGCACTCCTCCACCAGATAGCCCAGATATAGCCAGCTGCGGCCGGTTCTTCTGGCCAGTTCCAACTGACTCAGAATGGCGAAGGTACCGAGAGAGCGATCGGCATGGGCGGGGTCGAAAAAGGTGTACATGGCGCTGAGGGAGTGGGGCAGCAGATCCGTGGTTGCGACTCCGATCAGCCGGTTATCCTTGCGCATTTCCAGATAGAGGGGCGGCATCCAGTCACAGTGCAGGAAGCCCTTGTACTGGGTGCGGCTGGGGGGATACATGCTGCCGTCATGATGGCGTTCGCGAATGTAGCGCTCATAGAGCTGATAGTACTCGGGCTTGTCGTCGTAGCTGAGTACCAGCTCGATATCCTGATTGAGCTGGCGGATCCGCTTCTGGCTGCGGCTCGGCACGAAGCGCTCGCTGTGGATGCGCAGGGACTGGCAGGCATTGCAGGCAGGGCAGTGGGGACGATAGATGTCGTTGCCGCTGCGCCGAAAGCCGGCCGTCAGCAGCCGTTCGTAGCCGCTGGCATTGAGCAGGCTATGATCCATCAACACCAGCAGTTGCTCCTGCTCATGACCCAGATAGCTGCATTGATGCTTCGGGGTCAGTCCTACCTTGAGGATCACTTCTTCGGTCATAACAAAATGTTCCCCGTTTGCCAGCAATTGGCCGCCAGCGATTGTCGGCTCAGTTGTGCCAGCGTCGTCAAAAATTGGCGTCTCGGCCACTCTTCTATTCCCAGGGTGGCCAAAAAATCGTTCTGCATCTGGCAATCGATCAAGGCACCATCATGGCGGGCGAAGTGTCGACAGAGCGCCACCATGGCCAGTTTGGCACCGTTGTCGATACGACTGAACATGGACTCGCCGCAGAACACCCGGCCGAGGGAGAGGCCATAGAGGCCGGCTTGCAACTGACCCTCCTGCCAGATCTCGATGGAGTGCGCATGGCCAAGGCGGTGCAATTGTCGATAGGCGTCGATCATGGGTGTGCTGATCCAGGTTCCACTGGCACTGCGACGGGGCGCGGCGCAGGCCGTTATAACCTCATTAAAGGCGCGATCGATGGAAATATCGAATGAGGTACCACGGATAAATTTGCGCAGGGTGCGACCGATATGCAGCTGTTCCGGCCGGATGACGCCTCTGGGATCCGGTGACCACCATAGCAGCGGCTGGTGGGGTTCATTCCACGGGAAGATCCCCTTGTGGTAAGCTGCCAGCAAGCGGGCAGGGGAGAGATCCCCGCCGATCGCCAGCAGGCCGTTGGGTTCCTCCAGGGCATGCTCGGGGTCGGGAAACCAGCACAGCTCATCATCCAATTGGGTAAGATAGCGAGACATAAGATAACGAGGTTCATAGATGAAGGCCATTATCCTGATAGTATCCAGCTTGTTTTGCTTTGTCACTGCGCCCGCCTGGGCGCAGGTCTACGAGCGCAATACGGCAAGACCCGTGAATCAGGTGGTGTTTGGCCAGGTCGAAACGGTGCGCAACATCACCCAGCGCCAAATTCTGGAGTCAGAACACTCCGGCTGGAAAACCCTGGGTGGCGCCGTCCTGGGCGGTCTGCTTGGCAACCAGTTTGGTGGCGGTCATGGCCGTGAAATCGCTACTGCTGTCGGCGCATTGGCGGGGGCGGCCGCGGCGCAGCAGTATCAATCGGGCGGCACCGTGGTGGAGAACAAGCTGGTGGAGCTGCTTATTCGCAACGAGCAAAACGGGCTGGTGAACGTCATTCAGGATTACGATCCGGCCATGGTGTTCATGAACGGCGACAAGGTGCGCATCCTCTATTTCGACGATGGTGTGCGGGTCGACAAGACCTATTGAAGCAGGCGCTGGCTCAGGCGGTCATCAAGGGGGGAGAAGTGACCCGACACGCTGCCGGCTGGGCAAGCTGTCGGGCGGGTACTACACGGAGAACATCTGGCGAGGTAACGTCAGGCCGATGAGTCCTGCGACACTATCTTGTCACGGCCGGTGTTCTTTGCCTGATAGAGCAGGCGATCCGCCTCGCTCAGTGCCTCGTCCATGGAACCGCGCCCGACCTTGATCACGCCGAAACTGGCGCGTACAAACAGCGGCGTCTCCCTGGACAGCGGTTGCTGGCGCATCTGCTGGCGCAGCCCCTCCAGCCGTTTGAGCAGCACCGGCACGGTGCAGTGGGGCACCATCAGGGCAAACTCCTCGCCACCAAAACGGGCGATCATGGCATCTGGGAAGAACTGGGTGAGCAGCCGGGTGAGGTGGCAGAGCAGCTGATCGCCGATGGCATGACCCCAGTGATCGTTGACCTGCTTGAAGTGATCCACATCGAGCACGCACAGCGCAAGCGGCGTCTCCTGACGCTGGTGCTCCTCGAACCATTTCTGTCCTTCATTGAACCAGTAGCGCCGGTTGTAGAGCCCGGTCAGGTAGTCGCGATTGGCCGACTCCTGAATGCTGTTGAACTGCTCCAGCGCTTCCAGGTTGTGGCTGACCCGGCATTGCAGCTCTTCCGGTTCGAACGGCTGGTTGAGGAAGTCGTTGGCGCCCTGCTTGAGATAGCGGGCGGAGAGGCCGCGCTTGTCCGACACCGAGATGCCGATGATGGCGAGCTGCTGCTTGCTGTAACGCTCGCGCAGCATGCGTACCAGGCTGATCCCGTCAATTTCTGGCATGTAGTAGTCGACCAGCACCAGCCGAATGGCCGGGTTCTGTTCGAGCTGGGCCAGGGCCTCGCGGGCGTGGCTCGCCTCATGCACCTGCAGCAGTTGTTTGCGCAACTGGGCCATGGTGCGGTGGCGGGAGGTGCGTGAATCATCGACCACCAGGACTTCGATGCGCTGGTTGAGGTAGAGGCGATGAACCAGGCTGACGGCGTATTGCAGGGAGTGGCGTGAATCCTTCATCACATAGTCCAGCACCCCAGCCTCCAGCCAGGCTGCGCGCTTCTCCTCGCTGATATCGGCAGTGAGGATCACCACCGGCAAGCCCCGCTCCAGCAATACCTTGACCGCTTCCCCGCTGGGGGCATCCGGCAGGGTCAGATCCACCAGGGCAACCACGTACTCTTCTCCCCGACAGTGGCGGGCACCCTCCAGGGTATCGAATGCATCGATCTCCAGCCCGGTTTGCTGGGCAATGGCCTGGATCAGCATCCGTCGAATGGTCAGACTGTCCTCGACTATCAATATTTTCTGTTTCATCCGGCTCCTTAAAGTAAAAAGGCATGCCTCGCGGCATGCCTTTTATATCCCTTGTGCTTATTGCGCGTCCAGATAGCGCTCGGCATCGAGGGCGGCCATACAGCCGGTACCGGCCGAGGTGATGGCCTGGCGGTAGGTGTGGTCGGCCACGTCACCGGCGGCAAATACCCCTTCGATACTGGTCTGGGTGGCGAAGCCGTCGAGGCCGCCACGCACCTTCAAATAGCCGTTTTGCATATCCAGCTGGTCGGCGAAGATCTGGGTATTGGGCTGGTGACCGATGGCGATGAAGACGCCCATCAGTGGCAGGTCGGTGGTGGTGTCGTTCTGGGTGTTGCGCAGGCGCACGCCGGTCACCCCCATGTCGTCGCCCAGCACTTCGTCCAGAGTCTGGTGGGTGTGCAGCACGATATTGCCGCTGGCCACCTTGTCGTGCAGGCGCTTGATCAGGATCTTCTCGGCACGGAACTCGTCGCGACGGTGAATGAGGTGCACCTTCTTGGCGATGTTGGCCAGATAGAGCGCCTCTTCCACGGCGGTGTTGCCGCCGCCGACCACGGCCACTTCCTGATTGCGATAGAAGAAGCCGTCACAGGTGGCGCAGGCGGAGACGCCGCGGCCCTTGAAGGCCTCTTCGGAAGGCAGGCCCAGATACTTGGCGGAGGCACCGGTGGCGATGATCAGCGCATCACAGGTGTATTCGCCGTTGTCGCCCTTGAGACGGAACGGACGCTGGGTCAGCTGCACTTCATTGATGTGATCAAACAGAATGCGGGTGTCGAACTTCTCCGCATGCTCTTTCATGCGCTCCATCAGGGCCGGACCGGTCAGACCCTCGGGGTCACCGGGCCAGTTCTCCACTTCGGTGGTGGTAGTCAGCTGACCGCCTTGCTGCATGCCAGTGATGAGCAGCGGATTGAGGTTGGCACGGGCGGCATAGACGGCGGCAGTGTAACCCGCCGGGCCTGACCCTAAGATCAGCAGTTTGCTATGAGTGACTTGGCTCATGATGTGATTTCCGAGACGTGATGAGTTTGCGCGATTGTAGGTAATTCGTGATAAGGGGTCAAAGGCCAGTGAGTCGATTGCATCAATCGGCTGGTGGGGTGGGAGGGGAGTAAGAAAGGGCTGAAAACCTGTCCTGTCGCGGAAGGCTCCACAACCGGGTTTGGCGCGCCTTGATAAGGAGCATAATGGCTCTCTCGCCATGGTGATGTGAGAGGTCGCAGCTGGTATCCGCTGGCGCTTCCCGAACGTGGCACGCATTCCTATTGAAAAGGTGGGGAAGGGAGCTTGCAGCCGCGTTTGCCAGCGGGCGTTGCCCGCCAGGCTGATCCTGTCCGCTGGTGTGGCGGCGATCTAGACGCGATTGACAAGTTTTGGCGCAGTGGCCCTCGCTGCCGGTGCTTTGTCGCACAGCGCCTCAGGCCATGGCTGCCTCATGAGTACGGGGTCACCTAATACGGCTGCGCACTGACACGAGGTGGAAGCGCGTGTTGGCTGCTCCCCCGATAGGCACATTTATGATGGCTAACCCCCCGTTATCCTGCAGGGCGAATGCCAAATCATTGCCGGGCAGTTGCGACGAAGACGCAGGGAAGGGGAGGCGTTATGTTTTGAGTCTGATGGATACGCTGGCCGCGGTGAAAATTGCTGCAATGCAGGACAAAATAGCGGCAGTGGCAGCGCGATAATCTGCACCACCTGAATCAATGCCGCTTCCTGCGCCGCTTTGGGCGAAAACAGTATGGTTTCGTGCTGTCAGTTCACGTACACTGGCCACAGCCATGCCTACGCGGTATTCATGGTTTTTTATTTCTTTAGGTACACCGATAATCATGCTATCCCTCGACTATCGATTGGTGGTTTATGTTGCAAGCTAGTTTGGCAACATTTGCGCCTTGCATATTCAGGTATTGACAGGATTTGTGACCATAATTATAAAATGACTGGTGATTCTTACCAAAAAATAGCCAAAGGATGGAATAAATGATGGAAGCTAAGAGTCGGCTAAAGGATTTGGACAGGATTGACCGCAACATTCTGAATGAGCTGCAAAAGGATGGCAGAATTTCGAACGTTGAGTTGTCCAAACGAGTTGGCCTGAGTCCTACACCGTGTCTGGAACGGGTTCGTCGCCTCGAGCGACAAGGGTATATCGAAGGGTATGCCGCCATTCTGAACCCTCATTATCTGGACGCGTCTCTGCTGGTATTCGTGGAAATTACCCTCAATCGCGGTGCCCCCGATGTGTTTGAACAGTTCAACAAGGCTGTTCAGGTGCTCGAGGAGATCCAGGAGTGCCATCTGGTCTCCGGCGATTTCGACTATCTGCTCAAGACCCGAGTCAGCGACATGTCGGCCTATCGCCGTCTGCTGGGGGAAACCCTGCTGCGTCTGCCCGGTGTCAACGACACTCGCACCTATGTGGTGATGGAAGAGGTCAAACAGAGCAGTCGTCTGGTGATCAGCACCCGTTGAGTCGGGTTATGCTGTGGCTTGCCAGCCTTGCGACAAGTCACGACATTCAGAAACGAGCGGCCGGTCCGCTCGTTTCTTCTTATCGAGTCGGTTGTGAATATGGCCGCCACGCCAGGCACGGGCTGACAACCGGTGGGCTTTTCAGGGATACTAGGCCCCCTTATCCCCCTGCATTACATGTTTTCAGAAAGGAGCCGGAGTTTGGCCGATAAAAAGCTGTTTACTCCTTTATCAGGTACACAACGGATCTTCGAAGCCGTCTTGATCGCCATCACCCTGATGGCTGCCTATCTCTTGCTTGCCCTGTTGTCCTACCACCCCGCCGATCCCGGTTGGTCCCAGACCTCCTGGCAAGGGGAGGTGAAAAACCTCGCCGGCAGCGCGGGGGCCTGGCTCGCCGACATCACCATGTTTACCTTCGGGGCGTTTTCCTATCTGGTTCCCCCCCTGGTCGTCCTGCTGGGCTGGAGCCTGTTCTGGCGTCCAAGCCGGCTGCTTGATGTGGATTACCTCACCCTGTCGGTGCGCATCGTCGGCTTCGTGCTGACCGTGCTCGGCATGTCCGCCATTGCCAGCATGAACTTCAATGATCTGCAGAATTTTTCCGCCGGCGGCCTGGTGGGGGACGTGATCTCCTCCGCCGTGGTGCCGCTGTTTGGCGGGGTCGGTGCCAACCTGATGCTGCTCTGCTTCGTGGCCACCGGCATCACCCTGTTCACCGGCTGGTCCTGGCTGACCATCGTCGAGCGGATCGGGGCCGCCTGCACCGGTTCGGTCAGCGCCGTTTACCATTTTCCCACCACCCTTGGCCGCTGGCTGACCGGTGGCTGGCGCCAGCCGCGCGTTGAGGGGCCGGATCCCTTGCTGGAAGGGGGCGTGGGGGCCATCGAACTCGATGACGAGGAAGATGAACCGCACTCCAGCTGGACCCGTCGTCCCAAGGAAAAAGCCGCAACCAAGAGCCAGAAGGCCAAGTCCGATGAGTGGCTGCCCGAGCTTGATGAGGATACCTTCCAGTTCGATCCGCAGTTTGACGATGAAGATGACGAGCCGGCCCCCGTGGCCAAGGCCAAGCGAGCAGCCACCAACGGCGCTCGTCGTCAGCCAGCCCTGGTCACGGCCGATGACGAGGACGATGATCTGGATCTGCCCTGGGCGGAAGGAGATGAGGAGGCGCCAGCACCGGCGGCTCCCACGCCCGGCAAGCCCAAGCGCCGCCTGCAACCTGGGCTGCCACCCTTGCCCAGCATCGAGCTGCTGGACCGTCCGCCCGCCAAGACCCAGATGATGAGCAAGGACGAGCTGGAGCGCATGGGCCGACTGGTGGAGGCGAAACTGGCCGACTACAACGTGCAGGCCAAGGTGGTGGGTGTCTATCCAGGCCCCGTCATCACCCGTTTCGAGCTGGATCTGGCGCCTGGCATGAAGGCGAGCAAGATCACCAACCTCTCCCGCGATCTGGCCCGCTCTCTGTCGGCCAGCAGCGTGCGGGTGGTGGAAGTGATCCCGGGCAAGACTTTCGTCGGGATCGAGCTGCCCAACCGGGTGCGTCAGACCGTCTACCTGCGCGAGACCCTCGACTGCGAGGCGTTCTCGGGCAGCCGCAACCCGCTCACCATGGGGCTGGGTCAGGACATCGCCGGCGAACCCGTGGTGGTGAACCTCGCCAAGATGCCCCACCTGCTGGTGGCCGGTACCACCGGCTCCGGTAAATCGGTGGGGGTGAACACCATGATCATCTCCATGCTCTACAAGTCGACGCCGGACGATCTGCGCTTCATCATGATCGACCCCAAGATGCTGGAGCTGTCGGTCTACGAGGGGATCCCCCATCTGCTGACCGAGGTGGTGACCGACATGAAGGACGCAGCCAACGCCCTGCGCTGGTGCGTGGGCGAGATGGAGCGTCGCTACAAACTGATGTCGGCGGTCGGGGTGCGCAACCTCAAGGGCTACAACGACAAGGTGCTGGCGGCCATCGAGGAGGGGGAACCCCTGCTGGATCCGCTGTGGCGTCCGGGCGACTCCATGGATCAGATGCCGCCTGAGCTGGAAAAACTGCCCCACATCGTGGTGGTGGTGGACGAGTTTGCCGACATGATGATGATCGTCGGCAAGAAGGTGGAGGAGCTGATCGCCCGTATCGCCCAGAAGGCGCGGGCGGCAGGTATTCACCTGATCCTGGCGACCCAGCGTCCGTCGGTGGATGTCATTACCGGTCTCATCAAGGCCAACATCCCGACCCGTATCTCGTTCCAGGTGTCGAGCAAGATCGACTCCCGTACCATCATCGATCAGGGCGGTGCCGAATCCCTGCTCGGCATGGGCGACATGCTCTACATGCCGGCCGGTACCTCCAACCCGACCCGGGTGCACGGTGCCTTTGTCGACGACCACGAGGTACACAAGGTGGTGGCGGACTGGAAACTGCGCGGCGAGCCGAACTACATCGAGGAGATCCTCTCCGGTGAATCCGGCGGCGAGGGCGGCAGCGGCGAATATGGCGGTGGTGACGACGAAGAGCTCGACCCCCTGTTCGACGAGGCGGTGGCCTTCGTGGTGGAATCGCGCCGCGGCTCGACCTCCAGCGTGCAACGCAAGTTCAAGATTGGTTACAACCGGGCGGCCCGTCTCATCGAGCAGATGGAAAACCAGGGCATCGTCAGCGCCCCGGGCGGCAATGGTCAGCGCGATGTGCTGGCCCCACCACCGGTACGTGACTAAGCCTCACCCCTCTATCATCCTGGCCATGCCCCCTGCGGGCGTGGCCTTTTATCGAGATAGCCGTTATGAAAAGCATGATGAAAAAACAACTGTTGATGGGCACTGTGCTGCTGGTTGCCAGCAGCCAGGTGTGGGCCGACGCGGCCAGCGATCTCAAGCAGAAGCTGGCGGGGGTGAGCCTCTTCTCCGCCAAGTTTGCCCAGACCGTCTATGACAGCAAGGGCAAGGAGCTGCAGCGCGCCGGTGGCGATCTGCTGGTGCAGCGCCCCAATCGCTTCAACTGGCACACCACCTCGCCGGACGAAAGCCTGATCGTAGCCGATGGCAAGAATGTCTGGGTCTATGATCCCTTCGTCGAGCAGGTGACCGCTCTCAAGATGAAGGATGCCGTGCTCAACACCCCCTTCGTGCTGATCGCTGGCAACGACAACAGCCTCTGGAAGAACTATGACGTGACCCAGGAAGGGGATGTCTATACCGTCAACAGTCGCAATCAGGACGAACTGATCGCCTCATTCCGCATCACCTTCGACAGGCAGAACAACATCAGCCGCTTCGACGTGAAAGAGGCCCAGGGCCAGTGGAGCGAGTTCACCCTGAGCAACTTCAATCGCAAGCCGGTGCTCAAGGGCAACGAATTTGTCTTCAAAATCCCGAAGGGGGTCGCGCTGGACGATCAGCGCTGATGAGCAGACGGTCGCTGGATTTCTGGTCGGTCCGTCGGTCAATGTCGACGGACATGACGCTGGGGGTCAATACCGATGAGTAACCTCTTGTTGGATGTCTCGTCGGGCCGTTTTTCCATGGCGGTATGCGTGATACTGAACGGTCAAAACAGATGAGCAACTTGTCGCTGGATTTTTCGTCGGACTTTCGTCCGCTGGCGGCCCGGATGCGGCCGCAAACCCTCGAGCAGTATATCGGTCAGCAACATATCTTGGGGCCTGACAAGCCCCTGCGCAAAGCGATCCTGGCCGGCCACTGTCACTCCATGATCCTGTGGGGGCCTCCCGGCACCGGCAAGACCACGCTGGCCGAACTGATGGCGCACTACTGCCAGGCCGAGGTCGAGCGGCTCTCGGCGGTCACCTCCGGTATCAAGGAGATCCGCGCCGCCATCGACAAGGCCAAGGAGAACAGCTGGCGTGGGGTGCGCACCATCCTGTTCGTGGACGAGGTACACCGTTTCAACAAGAGCCAGCAGGATGTGTTCCTGCCTCACATCGAAGACGGCACCATCACCTTTATCGGCGCCACCACCGAAAACCCCTCGTTTGAACTCAACAACGCGCTGCTCTCCCGGGCCCGGGTCTATCTGCTCAAACGACTGGAGGAGGAGGATATCCTCACCCTCATCGATCAGGCGATGCAGGATGCTCGCGGGCTCAATGATCCGGCGCTGACCTTCGCCCCCGGGGTGAAGGAGGCGCTGGCCAAGGCAGTGGATGGGGACGGGCGCAAGTCCCTCAACTACCTGGAGCTGCTGGCCGACATGGCCGAGCCCGACGGCAGCGGCCACAGGCTTATCGACAGCACCCTGCTGGCCGCCGTGGTGGGGGAGCACGTAGCGCGCTTCGACAAGGGGGGCGATCACTTCTACGACCTCATCTCGGCGGTGCACAAGTCTATTCGCGGCTCGGCGCCGGATGCGGCGCTCTACTGGTATGCCCGCATGGTGAGCGCCGGTTGCGATCCGCTCTATATTGCGCGCCGGCTGCTGGCGATTGCCTCCGAGGACGTGGGCAACGCCGATCCCCGTGCCATGCAGGTGGCGCTCTCGGCCTGGGACTGCTTCCACCGCATCGGGCCGGCGGAAGGGGAGCGGGCCATCGCCCAGGCGATCGTCTATCTCGCCTGCGCGCCCAAGAGCAATGCGGTCTACACCGCCTGGAAGGCGGCGCTTCACGACGCCAAGAATCTGCCGGACTTCGAGGTGCCGCCGCACCTGCGCAACGCACCGACCAAGCTGATGAGCGAGCTGGGCTATGGCGCCGAGTACCGTTACGCCCACGACGAGCCCGGTGCCTATGCCGCCGGTGAGCAGTACTTCCCGCCCGAGCTGGCCGGCAAGCAGTACTATCAGCCCACCGAGCGCGGTCTTGAAAAGCAGATAGCCCAGAAGCTCGACTATCTGCATGAGCTGGATCGGCAGAGCCCGCGGCAACGGGACAAATAGTGGTGCGATGGCGGCTGGTAGCGAGGCTCTCCCGGGTCTGTCTTGCCTGGTTGCGCGTTAATTGGTCAGCCGATTTGATCCAGGTCGTCATCCCCCGGAAAACAGGGCAAAACGGGCGCAATAGTCCCTGTTCGGGCGGGGGGGCGGTCTGATACACTGGCCCTCTGACCCCGCTTGTCTTGGCCTGGTGCCATCTTCTTGATTTCGAAGGCCTGCTCACCATAGGCCCGATTCTGAAAGACGACAGGGGTGCGCCAACCGATGTTAACTTCCGGATCTGTTTTCCAGCCCGTCATGATGACTCAGGCCCAGATCCCATTTTAAAAAAGTAGGTAAACCATGCTGGATCCCAAATATCTGCGCAGCGATATCGCCGAAGCTGCCGCTCGTCTGGCGACACGTGGCTACGTTCTGGACGTAGCGGCTGTCAATGCTCTGGAAGAGAAACGCAAGGATCTGCAGTCCCGTACCCAGGAGCTGCAGGCCGAGCGCAACGCCCGCTCCAAATCCATCGGTGAGGCTGCCCGTCGCGGCGAAGATGTTGCCCCGCTCAAGGCCGAGGTCACCAAGATCAACGAAGAGCTCGAGACCAGCAAGGTCGAGCTGGATGCCCTGCTGGCCGAGCTGAAGGTCATCGCAGACGCCATCCCCAACCTGCCGAGCGACACCACCCCGGTTGGCCGTGACGAGAACGACAACGTGGAAGTGCGCCGCTGGGGCACCCCGCGCGAGTTCAGCTTCCCGGTACGCGATCACATCGATCTGGGTGAAGCGGCCAAGGGCGTTGACTTCAAGAACGGCGTCAAGCTCTCCGGCTCCCGTTTCGTGGTGATGAAGGGCCAGATTGCCCGTCTGCACCGTGCCCTGGCCCAGTTCATGCTGGACCTGCACACCCTACAGCACGGTTACACCGAGTGCTACGTGCCCTATCTGGTCAACCCGGACAGCCTGTACGGCACCGGCCAGCTGCCCAAGTTCTCCCAGGACCTGTTCAATACCGGCATCGACGGCGAAGGGGAAGAAGAGGGCAAGGTACGTAAGTTCTCCCTGATCCCGACCTCCGAAGTGCCGCTCACCAACATGGCCCGCGACGAGATCTTTGACGAGCAGGAACTGCCCATCAAGATGACCGCCCACAGCCCCTGCTTCCGTTCCGAAGCCGGCTCCTACGGTCGTGATACCCGTGGCCTCATCCGCATGCACCAGTTCGACAAGGTCGAGATGGTACAGTTGGTGCACCCGGAGAAATCCTGGGAAGCGCTGGAAGAGATGGCGGGTCACGCCGAGAAGGTGCTGCAGCTGCTGGAGCTGCCGTATCGCGTGATGGCGCTCTCCACTGGTGACATGGGCTTCTGCGCCGCCAAGACCTACGATTTGGAAGTGTGGCTGCCGGCCCAGAACACCTACCGTGAGATCTCCTCCGTCTCCAACTGCACCGACTTCCAAGCGCGCCGCATGCAGGCTCGCGTGCGCATCGATGGCAAGCCGCAGCTGCTGCACACCCTGAATGGCTCCGGCCTGGCGGTGGGTCGCACCCTGGTGGCGGTGATCGAGAACTACCAGCAGGAAGACGGCCGCATCGCCATCCCGGCGGCGCTGCAATCCTACATGGGCGGCCTGACCCACATAGGGTAAGCGCTCATTGCAGACGACAACGCCATGGCATGCCATGGCGTTGTGCATTATGGCGTCGGTCAACCGTTTCAATGGGCAGTGAATGCGCTGGTTCGCCGCCTGTTTGAACCGTTAACACATTTTTATCAAGCATTGCGCAATCGTTTTTGTTAGACTGCGCCGCAATTTCGCAGGACATCTTTTTCTATGGTCTGGATTGATTACGCCATCATCGGCATCGTCGGTTTCTCTGCTCTCATCAGCCTGGTGCGCGGCTTCGTCAAGGAGGCCATGTCCCTTGTCACCTGGTTCGTCGCCTTCTTCATCGCCAGCCATTTCTATTCGGATCTCGCCATCTACTTCACCTCCTTCAGCGACCCGCTGGTGCGCAACGGCCTGGCCATCGCCGCCCTGTTCGTGGCGACCCTGATCCTTGGCAGCGTGGTGAACTACGTGGTGGGTCTGCTGGTGGACAAGACGGGGCTGTCCGGGACCGATCGGGTGCTCGGCATCTGTTTTGGCGCTATCCGCGGGGTACTGATCGTCAGTGCCCTGCTTTTTTTCATGGATACCTTCACCAATCTCTCCCAGAGCGACTGGTGGACGGCGTCCAAGCTGGTGCCCGAGTTCAAGCCGGTCATCCAGTGGTTTTTTGGGTTCATGCTGAACTCATCGAGTTTTCTTAAACAGGTATAGTGACTTCGAGGTAGCAAAGACATGTGTGGTATTGTCGGTATAGTTGGCACCACCCCCGTCAATCAGGCCCTCTACGACGCCTTGACGGTGTTGCAGCACAGGGGACAGGATGCCGCCGGGATCGTGACCATTGACAGTGGAAACTTCCGGCAACGCAAGGCCAACGGCCTGGTGAAGGACGTGTTTGAAGTGCGTCACATGCAGCGCTTGAAAGGGCATATCGGCATAGGACATGTCAGATATCCCACCGCAGGCAGCTCCAGTGCCGCTGAAGCCCAACCTTTTTACGTGAACTCCCCCTACGGCATGGTGCTGGCCCACAACGGCAACCTCACCAACGCCAAAGAGCTCAAGGAGCAGCAGTTCAAGGTGGCCCGTCGCCACATCAACACCACCTCGGACTCCGAGGTGCTGCTGAACGTGCTGGCGCACGAGCTGGATCTCTGCGACAAGATGGCGCTGCGCCCGGAAGACATCTTCTCGGCGGTGCGCAAGGTGCACCAGCAGATCCGCGGCGCCTATGCCGTGGTCTCCCTGGTGATCGGCCACGGCCTCATCGGTTTTCGCGACCCTAACGGCATTCGCCCGCTGATCCTGGGCCGCCGGGTCGACGAGCAGGGGCAGGTGGAGTACATGCTCGCCTCCGAGAGCGTGGCGCTTGACGCCATCGGTTTCGAGACGGTGCGCGACGTCGCGCCGGGGGAGGCCATCTACATCACCGAGCAGGGCCAGCTCTTCTCCGAGCAGTGTGCGGAGAACCCGCAGATGAGCTCCTGCATCTTCGAATACGTCTACTTCGCTCGCCCTGATTCGTGCATCGACAAGGTGTCGGTCTATGCCGCCCGCCTCAACATGGGCCGCAAGCTGGGCCAGAAGATTGCCCGCGAGTGGGAAGATCTCGACGTGGACGTGGTCATCCCCATCCCGGAGACCTCCTGCGACGTGGCGCTGGAGATCGCCCACACCCTGGACTTGCCGTACCGTCAGGGCTTCGTGAAGAACCGCTACATCGGCCGTACCTTTATCATGCCGGGCCAGACCCAGCGCAAGAAGTCGGTGCGCCGCAAGCTCAATGCCATCAGCTCCGAGTTCAAGGGCAAGAAGGTGTTGCTGGTGGACGACAGCATAGTGCGTGGTACCACTTCCGAGCAGATCATCCAGATGGCCCGTGAAGCGGGGGCAGCCAAGGTCTACTTCGCCTCGGCGGCGCCGGAAATTCGCTTCCCCAACGTCTACGGCATTGACATGCCCACCGCCAACGAGCTGATCGCCCACGGCCGGGAAGTGGAAGAGGTGTGCAAGCTGATTGGCGCCGACGGCCTCATCTTCCAGGATCTGGAAGATCTGGAAGCGGCGGTGCGGGAGATCAACCCCGAGCTGCGCCACTTCGAGACCTCGGTGTTCAACGGCCATTACGTCACCTCCGACGTGGATCAATCCTACCTCGACCACCTTAACGCCATGCGCAGCGATGACAACAAGGCGGTGCGCGAGTGGCAGGAAGGCACCAGCAACCTGGAAATTTTTAACGAAGGCAGTTAAACGTTTTCCACGCTGACGTGTTGCAACGAGATGGGGGCCCTGGCCCCCATTGTTGTTTCCGCTCGCTGAAAAGGGCCCGCATCTGCTTGAAAAAACAGCGTTTGTACCCGCAGCTATGGGCAGTGACGGCGGGATCCGCTAGCATGGGCCGCCGCCGTATCAACCCGAACAGACGAGAATTCAGATGGATGACCTGCTAGCCCCCGTGCGCCAGTTTTTGCACTGCGAGACCCCGGATGCGTGGATCGAGATGGCGCGGGATCCTGCCTGGTTGCCGACCCTGCTCATCGATCACGCCAACTGCGAGAACAAGGCCGCGCTCACCGCCCACAGCCTGGTGCGCCGCTACTGCTTGCCCAAGGGCAAGCGCCATCTGCTGCCCAAGCTGGAGTTCTATCGGGAGCTGGACGCGATTCCGGAGAAGGCCGAGATCCTCGGCAAGCGCAGCATGGGGGAGTCTGAACGCTCGGTCTTTGCCGAGCTGGAGCGCAATCCGCTGCTGTTTCCCATGGTGCGGCTCATTCAGGAGGAGCTGCATCACTTCGAGCAGGTGCTGGAGATCATGCAGGCCCGCGACATTCCCTATGGCCCGGTGACCGCCTCCCGCTATGCCCGCAACCTGATGCAGCATGTGCGCACCCACGAACCCGCCACCATCGTCGACAAGCTGATCATCGGCGCCTATATCGAAGCGCGCTCCTGCGAGCGGTTTGCCAAGCTGGCGCCCCATCTGGACGAGGAGCTGGGGCGTTTCTACGTCTCCTTGCTGCGCTCCGAGGCGCGCCACTACCAGGACTATCTGGCGCTGGCCGAGCAATATGCGGGGGAGGACATCAGTGAACGGGTGGCCTTCTTCGGCCAGGTGGAGGCGGAGCTGATCCGCTCGCCGGATCCGCAGTTCCGGTTCCATAGCGGTCTTCCTGTCAGATCTGACAGTTGTTGACGGGCAGGGCGCTGCCTACCATTGCAGCGTTCCTACTACGAGCGACGCATTCATTTTTGAGCGCAATTCCCGGCCCCTGAGCCGGGATTTTTTTGTCTCTTTTTAATGCGCGACAACGGCGGGCAAGGGCCGGCGGCGAGCCGCCGGGTGGGGATCAACGGCGGTATTCGTTGTTGTAGTTCTGGATGAGGCGCCGGGTCACCTCATGCTGGGGATCGGCGAACACCTTGAGGGTCTTGCCGCGCTCCACCACCCGCCCTTCGTGCATCACCAGCACCTCGTCGCTGATGTGGCTCACCACCCCCAGATCGTTGGCCACCAGCACATAGCTCAGCCCCATGGTCTCCTGCATCTCCAGCAGCAGGTTGATGATCTGCGAGCGCACCGAGATATCCAGGGTAGAGAGCGCCTCGTCGGCCACCACGATCTTGGGGTTGAGGATCAGCGCCCGTGCCAGTGCCACCCGCTGCTGCTGACCGGCGGAGAGCATTTGCGGATAGAAGAGGGCGTGGTCCGCCAGCATGCCCACCATGCGCAGGGTCTGCACCACCTTGTCGCGGCGCTCCTCCTCGGTCATCTCGGTGTTGAGGCGCAGCGGCGTCTCCAGGATCTGGCCGACCCGGATCTTGCGATTGAGGGAGGAGTTGGGGTCCTGGAAGATCATCCGCAGCAGCTTGCAGCGGGTCTGATAGTCGCCGTGGATCATCGGCTGCCCCTCGATGGCGATCTCGCCACCGCTCGGCTCTATCATGCCCGCCAGAATGCGGGCCAGGGTGCTCTTGCCGGAGCCGGCCTCGCCGACGATGGCCAGGGTCTGGCCCACCTCGAGATCAAAGGAGAGCGGCTTGATGGCTTCCACCGCCCGGCGTCGAAACAGGCCGGTGCGGTTCTGATAGGTCTTGCACAGGCCCCTGACCTGCAACAGGGAGGGTTCGATCACTGTCCTGGCTCCTTGGTGAGAGGGCATGCTGCCACGCTCTGATACGGGATTGAATTCACTTTTTGGGCTCTTCCATGTTCAACGGGAAGTGGCAGCTGAACTGGTGCCCCTTGATCTTGCTCATCAGCGGGGTCTGCACGCACTGCTTCTGGGCGTAGGGGCAGCGGGGGCCGAGCCGGCAACCGATGGGCAGGTGCTGCAGCGGCGGGATCACGCCGGGCAGGGTTTCCAGGCGCGACTTGTGGCGCACCAGCTTGTCAAAGTCGGGGATCGACTTGAGCAGCGCATCGGTATAGGGGTGGTGCGGCGTCTCCAGGATCTGCTCCCGGGTGCCCACCTCCACCATCTGGCCGCAATACATCACGTTGATGGTGTCGGTCAGGTTGGCGATGGCGGCGATGTCGTTGCTGATGATCAGGATGGTGGTGTTGCCCAGCTTGTTCATCTTGTCCAGCAGCCGCAGGATCTGCGAATGGGTGGTGGACTCCATGGCGCTGGTGGGTTCGTCCGCCACCAGCAGGCGCGGCTGATTAGCGATGGCCATGGCGATCATCACCTTCTGGCACATGCCGTCCGACAGCTCGTGGGGGTAGGCCCGCATCACCTTGCGGTGATCCTTGACGCCGACCCGGTGCAGCAAGGCGATGGCCTTCTTCTTGCGCCACTGGAAGCGCTGCCAGAACTGCCCCTCGAAGGAGTCGGTCGGGATCGCCTCTTCCAGCTGGGTGCCGATCTCCTCGGAGGGGTCGAGACAGCTGATGGGGTCCTGGAAGATCATGGCGATCTCGCGGCCCATGATGCGGCGCCGCTCGCGGGGCGCCATGGTCAGCAGGTCCATGTCGTTGAAGCGCATCCGGTCGGCGCGCACCGTCCAGTTGTCCTTCTGGATACCGACGATCACCTTGGCCACCAGACTCTTGCCGGAGCCGGACTCGCCCACCAGGCCGCGGATCTCCCCCTCGGCCAGGGTCAGGCTCACCTTGTCCACCGCCTTGACCTTGCCCTGCGGGGTGTCGATCTCGATGGTGAGGTTGCGTATGTCGAGCAGAGGCATCAGTCGTTCCCCTCTTTGAGTGCTTCGTGAATGCCTTCACCAACCAGCGATGGGTTGACCTGCACGCCGTACAGGAATGGGCAGGGGACAAGGGTGAGCATGCCTATCTTGGGCACAGAGCATTGCATCAGTCATTCCCTTCTTTGAGCGCTTCGCGAATGCCTTCACCAACCAGGTTGGTGACCAGCACGCTGAACAGGATGGCCATGCCCGGCAGGGTGACGGTCCAGGGGGCGAGATAGATGAGATCGCTCGAATCGGCCAGCATGGCGCCCCATTCCGGTTGTGGTGACTGGGCGCCGAGGCCGAGAAAGCCCACCGCCGAGATGTCGAGGATGGCCGCCGACAGGGTGCGAGTGGTCTGGGCCACCAGGGTTTCGACGATGTTTGGCAAAATGGCCAGCCGCATGATGCGCAAGGGGGGTGAGCCGTCGAGCCGGCTGGCGATGATGTACTCCTTCTGCATCTCGGTGTGAACCGCGTTGTAGGTGGCCCGGATGAAGGGAGGGATCAGCGCCAGGGTGATGGCGATCAGGGTGTTGAACAGACCCGGCCCCAGGATGGCCACCATGATGATGGCCAGCAGCAGGGAGGGGATGGAGAGCAGGGTATCGAGCAGGTGGTGCAGCACGCTCGACTTGAGCCCCTTGCTCATGCCGCCGAGGATGCCGATGGCGGTACCCGCCACCATGGCGATCACCACCACCAGCAGGGCGTTGCCAAAGGTGAACCTGGCGCCCACCACCAGCCGGGAGAGGATGTCGCGGCCCAGATCGTCGGTACCGAGGAAATAATCGATGTTGCCGCTGTTGGCCCAGGAGGGGGCCAGCAGCAAGCGGGAACTGTGCTGTTCGTCGATGCCGTAGGGCACCACCAGCGGGCCGAACAGGGTGATGAGCAGCAGGATCACGAAGCACCAGAGCCCTGCCATCGCCAGCGGATTGCGGCGATAGGAGGCCCAGGTCTGCTCCAGCGGCGAGAGGATCTTGAGCTCGGGGTAGAGGCTAGTCTTGTCTTGCATAGGATTCCTGGCTCCGGGTCATGCCATGAGCACGTTCAGTCTTGTTTTGCATAGAGTTCTTTGCGCCGCGCCGGGTAGATGATGGTGGTGAGCAGCTCGGTGCTGACGCTGATGAAGATGACGAAGCTGGCCACCACCAGGGTGGCACCGCGGATGGCGGCGTAGTCCTGCAGGGCGATGCTGTTGATGAGCCAGCGGCCGATGCCGTGCCACTCGAACACCACCTCGGTGATCATGGCGGAGGTGAGCACGCTGCCCAGTTGCAGGCCCAGCAGCGGCAGCACCGGTGGCAGGGCGTTCTTGAGGCCGTGACGCCAGACGATCTGGCGACGGGAGAGGCCGCGGCTGGCCGCCGCCTTGATGTAGTTCTGCTTCATCACGTCGATGAGGGAGCTGCGCACGTGGCGGATCACCTCGGTGGTGGGTACCACCGCCAGCACCAGCGAGGGCAGGATCAGGTGGCGCAGGGCGTCGTGCAGGGCGGCCTGGCGCCAGGGCTCGTGGCTCATCAGCACGTCGATGAGGGCGATGCCGGTGATGGAGGGCACGTCATAGAGCAGGCTGATCTGGCCGGAGGCGGGCAGCCAGCCCAGATCCAGCGAGAAGAACATCACCACCAGCAGTGCCAGCCAGAACACCGGCACCGCGTAGCCGATGAGGCCGGCGGTCATGATGGTCAGATCGAGCGGCTTGCCCTGGGAGAGGGCCGCCAGGGTGCCGAGCGGAATGCCCACCAGCAGCGAGATGGCGAAAGCCGCCACGCAGAGGATCAGGGTGGCGGGGAAGTAGTGACGGATCTCGTCCAGCACCGGCAGGCCGGAGACGCTGGAGAGCCCCAGATCCCCGTCCAGAATGCGGCGCAGGAAGTCGGGGTAGCCGCTCCAGAAGCTGGCCTGCTGGCCGATGAGGCGCACGTCCAGCAGGTAGGCGACGAAGGTCAGCGCCAGCAGGGTGATGAGCAGCAGATTGATGCGACGCAGGATATAGAGAAACATGCTTACTCCCGATAGGCCTGGTTGAAGACGGTGCCGCCAAAGGGCATCAGGGAGAGCCCCTCGATGTCGCTGCGGCTGACCTGGGTGCGCAGGGCATGGGCCAGCGGAATGAGCGGCATCTGCTCATTGAGCAGGGTCTGGGCGTAGTAGTAGTTGCGCAGCCTGAATGCCAGCTGGGGCGTGGTCACCGCATCGTCCAGCAGCTGATCAAACGCCGGGCTGCACCAGCGGCTGTAGTTGTTGCCACGCTCGACGGCGGCGCAGCTCAGCAACTGGCGAAAGAAGTTGTCCGGGTCGGCGTTGTCGGCAATCCAGCCGCTGAGCAGGCTGTCGTACTGGCCCTGGGCGAGGCGGGCCTCGATGACCGGCCACTCCTGCTGCACGATTTTGAGCTTGATGCCGACCTTGGCCAGATCGCTTCGCATCAGCTGGGCGGTTTTGAGGGCATCCGGGTTGTAGGCGCGCGAGCCCGGCTGCACCAGCACCTGCATCTCGAACCCTTGCTCCAGTCCCGCCTCCTTGAGCAGCTGGCGCGCCCGCTTGAGATCCGGCTGGCGCATCGGCAGGGAGGGGTTGTAACCCCAGGAGAGCGGCGGCAGCAGGCTGTTGGCGGGCTGGCCCGTCTCGAAATAGACCGCCTGCAGCAGGTTGTCGATGTTGATGGCGCTGGCGATGGCCTGGCGTACCTGCACCTTGTTGAACGGCGCCTTGCGGGTATTGAGGGCGAGGAAGGCGACGTTCATGCCGGACTGCACCGCCAGGCTGAGGTCGGGATCCTGGTCGATCACCGACAGCTGGCTGGCGGAGGGGGTGCTCATCACGTCGCACTCGCCGGTCAGCAGCTTGGCCAGCCGCTTGGACGATTTGGGGGTGATGTCATAGATGAGCTGCTCAATCTTGGCCTCGCCGCCCCAGTAACCGGGGTGGCGCAGGTAGCGCACGTATTCGTTGTGGCGATACTCCTTGAAGCTGAACGGCCCGGTGCCCACCGGACGGCTGTCGATGAGCCCCGGGGTGCCGGCTTTTTGCAGCTGCCCGGCATACTCGGCGGAGAGCACGATGGCGTAGTCGCTGGCCAGGGTGGCAAGGAAGGAGGCATCCGGCCGGTTCAGCTCGAATACCACCTGATCCGTGCCCTTCTTGTAGACCCGCTTGATCAGCTGATCCAGCCCCAGGCTGTAGAAGTAGGGGTATTCGCCACCGGAGACGTCGTGATAGGGGTGCTGCTTGTCGAGCAGCCGCTGCCAGGTGAACACCACGTCGTCGGCGTTGAGGGGACGCGAGGGGTTGAACCAGGGCGTGTGGTGAAAGGTGACGCCCTTGCGCAGGGTCAGGGTATAGAAGAGGCCGTCTTCGCTGGTGCTCCAGCGGGTGGCGAGCCCTCCCTCCAGCGCCAGGGTGTTGGGATTCACCTCCAGCAGGCGGTCGTAGAGCGGGCGCGAGCTGGCATCCAGGGTCACCCCGGAATTGGAGACCTGGGGATTGAAGGTCTGGGGCGAGCCTTCCGCACAATAGATGAGTCCCGTCCTGGACGCGTCGTCTTGTTTCTGACAACCGGTGAGCAGCACCAGCATTCCAAGCAGCAAGGGTTTGAGCATTCTCATTGTCGAACCATGTTTTTATACGAAGTTGCCGGCGACGGGGCCGGCAAGGGGTGGGTGCCGCTCTGGGGCAGGCTGCCCGGGTGATTAATCCGCATCGTTGTCACTGTCCAGCAGCTGGTATTTGCGCAGCATGCCGCGGAACTGGTGATAGCTCAGGGCCAGCAGTTGGGCGGCTTTGCGCTGATTATACTGGGATTGCTGCAGCGCTTGCTTGAGTAAATTAATCTCGTAGCCCGCCACCGCCTGTTTGAGATCCAGCGGCAGGGCGGGGGAGTCCGGTGTCACCGTCGGCGCCTGCTCCAACTGGACAGTGGTCGTGACCGTCGCCGGGACCAGAGGGCGCCAGGGGGAATCGAACGGGTTGAGCACCAGCTCGGCCAGCGGCAACTGGGGGTTGCCCTGGCGGTAGATGCTGCGTTCCACCACGTTTTTCAGCTCCCGCACGTTGCCGGGCCAGGGGTAATCCAGCAGCAACTGGGTCGCCTTGCGCGAGAACCCGGCAAACAGCGGATAGCCGAGCTCCCGGGTCATGCCGTGGGCGAAGTGTTCCGCCAGCATCAGAATATCTTCGCGCCGCTCCCGCAGCGGAGGCAGGGTGATGACGTCGAAGGCGAGCCGGTCCAGCAGGTCGTGGCGAAACTGCCCCTTGTCGGCCAGCGCCGGCAGATCCTCGTTGGTGGCACACACCAGTCGCACATCCACCTTGAGGGCCTTGGCGCCACCCACCCGCTCGAACTCGCCGTATTCGATGACCCGCAGCAGTTTTTCCTGCACCCGCGCGCTGGTGGTGGCCAGTTCGTCAAGGAAGAGGGTGCCGCCATCGGCCCGTTCGAAGCGGCCCTGGTGGCGCTTGGCGGCGCCGGTGAAGGAGCCGGCCTCGTGGCCGAACAGCTCGGTCTCCAGCAGACTCTCGCTCAAGGTGGCGCAGTTGACGGTGACAAAGCTTTGATCCCAGCGCGCCGAGAGATAATGTAGGCGGTGGGCGATGAGCTCCTTGCCGGTCCCCCGTTCGCCGATAATCAGCACGGGCTTGCGCAGCGGCGCCAGGCGGGAGGCCTGCTCAATGATCTCGAGAAATGCGTTGGATTCCCCCAACAGGCTTTCCGTGGCCGTGGTCATAGTCATCCCCGTGAATCGTTGAAAGCTGGTCAATCTTACCAAAAGTTGGTGATTCTAATCATTACTTGTGTGGCGCATCTTGAAACTCGACTTATCTGCCCCATATAAATCAACAAGTTAAATTCTGTTCCAGATTGGCACACAAGTTGCCATTGTCAATGGAGAAACAACGTATGCCAACCACAGGAGTACAATCATGAGTATTTTTTCCCGCCTGGCCGACATCATCAATTCCAACCTGACGGCCCTGCTCGACAAGGCAGAAGATCCCCAGAAGATGGTGCGCCTGATCATCCAGGAGATGGAAGACGAGCTGGTGAAGGAGCGCTCCAATCTGGCTCGCTTCCTCGCCAACCAGAAAGAGATCGGCCGTCAGGTCAGCCGCCATCAGGAGCGGGTCGCCGAGTGGCAGGGCAAGGCCGAGCTGGCCCTGAGCAAGGGACGGGAAGACTTGGCCCGCGCGGCCCTCATCGAGAAGAAGAAGCAGGCCGAGCTGGCCGACGGCCTCGAGCGCGAGCAGCAGGCGGTGGACAGCGGCATCGCCAAGCTGGGGGAGGAGATCCGTCAGCTGGAAGCCAAGCTGGAAGATGCCCGTGCCCGCCAGAAGGCGATGGCCATTCGCAGCGAAGCGGCCAGCAGTCGTCTCAACGTGCAGAGCCAGGTTGCCCGTGGCGACAGCCAGGCGGTAGTGAGCAAGTTCGAGCGCATGGAGCGCCGCATCGACGAGATGGAGGCCCGCGCCGATCTGGGACAATCCGACAAGGCGCTGGCCCAGCAGTTTGCCGAACTGGAAGCCGACGATCAGATAAGCAAAGAGCTCGAGGCCATGCGCCAGAAGCTGGGTCAAGGCGATACCACGCCGAAACAGGGGGAGTAACAGATGGAAGATCTGCTGGGTGTATTGATGGTTCCCATGGTGGTCTTCATGGTGGTGGTGGCCCCCATCTGGCTGGTGCTGCACTACCGCGCCAAGGGGCGCATTGGTGCCGGTCTCGCCGATGGTGAGCGTGAACAGCTGCAGGGGCTGCTGGTACGTGCCGAGAAGATGCAGGAGCGGGTAGGCGCCCTGGAGTCGATTCTGGATGCGGAAGTCCCGGGCTGGAGGAACAAGGTATGAGCAGCATCAGTCGTGAAGGGCGCAACCTCTATCGTGACCCCCAGCGCGGCAAGATAGCCGGGGTCTGTGCCGGTCTGGCAGAGTACTTCGGGGTGGAAACCTGGATCGTGCGGCTGCTGGCCATCAGCGGCCTCATCTTCGCCGGTTTCATCACCTTCACCGCCTACGTGGCCGCCTGGTTTCTGCTCGACAAGAAGCCAGTCACCCTCTACGCCCAGGAGGATGCCGACTTTGCCGAGGTGCGGATGAAGGCGCGCAGCTGGCAGGCGGGCATCACTCCTCATCAGGCCCTTGCCCGCATCGGCCAGGAGCTGGATGGGCTGGAGCCCAGATTGCAGCGCATCGAGAAGCTGGTGACCTCCAAGGAGTTCACCCTGCAGCGGGAGTTTCGCAACTTGTAACCCTGAGCGGCGCGATGGCCCCGCCGGCACGTCCTGGCCTTTGAGGGCGGGCACCGCGCCAGGGGGCCATCGCGCGGGGTGGCAGCGGCCATCCTCCTTCGCTCTGGATGGACGGGAGAACAGGACAAGCCTTGATACTCAATAAACTGGAACAGCAGTTCAATCGCCTGCAGCACAGGGCGAACGATGTGGTCAACCGGGTACGGGATCGCCACATCCGGCTGGCAGTCACCGGCCTCTCTCGCAGCGGCAAAACGGCCTTCATCACGGCGCTGGTCAACCAGCTGGAACACGCGGCCATCGACGGCCGCCTGCCCCTGTGGGATGCCCTGCGCCAGGGGCGCATCCTCGGTGCCCGCCGGGTGCCCCAGCAAAATGCCCACATTCCCACCTTTGCCTACGAACGCGGCCTCGACGCCCTGTTTGGCGATCCGCCGGCCTGGCCCGAGCCCACTCGCGGGGTGGCCGAGGTGCGCCTCGAAATTCGCTATCGCACCCGCCATCCCCTGCGCAAACACCTGGGGGAGATCTCCACCCTCTACGTGGATCTGGTGGACTACCCCGGGGAGTGGCTGCTTGACCTGCCGCTCCTTGAGATGAGCTACGAGCAGTGGAGCGAGCAGGTGCGCGAGCAGCTGCGCCGCCCCGAGCTGCAGGCCCTTGCCGCCGGCTGGCTGGCACCCGAATGGCAGGCGGATCAGGGCTTCGAGGAGCGGCCGGTGGCCCAGCTCGCCGAGCGCTACACCGACTACCTGCATGCCTGCAAACAGGAGCTGGGATTGCACCTGATCCAGCCTGGTCGTTTCGTGCTGCCGGGGGAGTATGCCGGCGCCCCCCTGCTGCAGTTCGTGCCCTGGGTGTGGGCGATGCCTGCTAGCGAGCCCGCCGAAGGCACCCTCTACGCCACCCTCAAGCAGCGCTTCGAGCAGTACAAGCAGCATCTGGTGCAGGGTTTTTATGAGCAGCATTTTGCCGGTTTCGATCGCCAGATCGTGCTGGTGGATTGCCTGCAGCCCCTCAACGCTGGCGCGGCCAGCTTTGGCGACATGCAGCAGGCCATTGCCCGCATCATGGAGAGCTTTGCCTACGGCAAGAGCAACTGGTGGCGCCGGCTCTTCTCGCCGCGCATCGACAAGTTGCTGTTCGTGGCGAGCAAGGCCGATCACGTCACCCCGGAGCAGCACGGCCCCATGGTCTCCCTGCTGCAGCATCTGGTGCGCAGCGGCCGCGGCCAGGCCCGCTTTGAGGGGATTGCCACCGAGTGTCTGGCACTGGCCGCCATCAAGGCGACCGAGGTGGGCAAGGGGGTGGCCGATGGCCGCGAGTTCCCCGCCATCCGTGGCACCAGCCTGAGCGGTGAGCCGCTGCTGCTGTTTCCGGGCGAGGTGCCGTCCCATATTCCGCCCGCCCAGTGGTGGAACAATCAGGGCTTTGATTTTCAGGCGTTTCGCCCGCTGCCCATGAGCGCCCATCAGGCGCTGCCCCATATCCGGCTCGATGCGGCGCTGGAGTTTCTGCTCGGGGATCACCTCGAATAACCGGTGTGCGGCACGGGCTGGTTGCCTGCGCCGTACCCGGGAGACTGTTTTCAGGAGAACAAGGCGATGAACGATCAGATAAAAGAGCGGCCACCGCTGCAGGGCAAGGTGATCCTGGAGCCCGCGTTGACGGCAGCCGAGAAGGAGCGAGCGCCGGCGCCGGCCCAGCGACTGGAGGAGGCGAGCTTCGAGCGCCTCGATGAGCTGGAAGATCTCACCGAGGTGGAGAGCGCCCTCGTCATCAAGCCGCGTCGCCGTCATCGGCTGCTGGCTTGGGGGCTGGGGGCGGTTGGTGTGCTCTCCTTGGGCCAATATGGCGCCTTCCTTTACGATCAGTTTCTTACCACCCCGCTCTGGGGTGGCGCCTGGCTGGCGGCCTCGGCGCTGGTGGCGGCGGGCACCGCCGGCGTGGTGGGGCGCGAGTGGCTGCGGCTGCGCACCCTCAAGCGGCGCCAGGATGTGCGCTCGCGGGCCGAAGATCTGCTGGCCCATCAGGGGGTCGGCCAGGGCCAGGCCTTTTGCGAAGGGCTGGCCGAACGTAGCGGTGACAAGGGGCGCGAAGGGTATCAGACCTGGCTGGCCCAGCTCGACGAGAGCCACAGCGATCGGGAAGTGCTGACCCTCTACAGCCAGCTGGTGCTCGGCGAGCGCGACAAGCTGGCGCAGGCGCGGGTGGCCAAATGGTCGGGGGAGGCCGCCGTACTGGTGGCGCTGAGCCCGCTCGCCACCGTCGACATGATGCTGATGCTGTGGCGCAACCTGCGGATGATCGAGGATATCGCCGACGTCTACGCCATCGAGCTCGGCTACTGGAGCCGCATTCGCCTCATTCGTCAGGTGTTTCGCAACATGCTCTACGCCGGCGCCACCGAGCTGGTGACCGAGGTGGGGATGGACTTGCTGGGGGCTGAGCTTACCGCCAAGCTCTCCGCCCGCGCCGCCCAAGGGGTAGGGGCCGGCCTGCTCACCGCTCGCCTCGGCCTGCGCACCATAGAAGCGTGTCGCCCGCTGCCCTGGTGCGCGGACGAGAAACCCAGGCTCGGCGAGCTGCGCAAGCGGCTGATCGGCCAGCTGGCGGGCTACCTCAACAAGGGGTGAACGGCCGGCCAGGGCTCGATTGTGGTTGTCACAAATTATTTACAATTGTCAGCGGCAGCCGACCCTTGGGTCGGCTGCTTTTTTGGGGGGCAAACCGTTACAGTGATCCCATCGCGCAATGGCGCCTGACCGCCCGGATGGCGGGTCGCAACCCAGAGGATGGAGTCACCCATGGCAAGTCTCTACACCGCCCACCAGCCGGATGAAGCGGGCACGATCCACTACTCGGACGAGGAGCACGGCACCTGGCAGATCCTGATCGCGCGCCAGCTGGCGGCGCTTGAGGGCAAGGCCTGTGACGAGTACCAGGCCGGGCTGGCGCGGCTCGACCTGCCCCGGGATCGGATCCCCCAGCTGGCCCAGATCAACGCCGTGCTGCAGCCGGCCACCGGCTGGTCGGTGGCGGCGGTGCCGGCGCTCATCTCCTTTGACCGCTTCTTTGCCCTGCTGGCCAACCGCCAGTTTCCGGTGGCCACCTTCATTCGCCGTCGGGACGAGCTCGATTATCTGCAGGAGCCCGACATCTTTCACGAGATCTTCGGCCACTGCGCCATGCTGACCAACCCCGCTTTTGCCCACTTCACCCATATCTACGGCCAGCTTGGCCTGCGGGCCGGCAAGGAGGAGCGGGTCTTTCTGGCGCGGCTCTACTGGTTCACGGTGGAGTTTGGCCTCTTGGCCACGGCAAAGGGGCTGCGCATCTATGGCGGCGGCATTCTCTCCTCCATCGGCGAGACCGCCTATGCCCTCGGCGGCCAACCCGTGCTGCAACCCTTTGATCCCATCGAGGTGCTGCGCACCCCGTATCGCATCGACATCATGCAGCCCACCTATTTCGTGCTGCCCGAGCTTGGCGAGCTCTATCGTCTGGCGGAGCAGGACATCATGGCCATGGTGGCCGAGGCGCGCCGCCTGGGGCTGCGTCCCCCCCGTTTTGCACCGGCCGGCGGCAAGCAGGCGAGCTGAGCCGCCCGCCGGTGTTTGATTACCCCCTTTTCATCGATACACAAGGAGAGTCCCATGTCCGAACTGGCCAGCCAGCAGTGTGAAGCGTGCCGCGCCGATGCCCCCAAGGTGAGCGAGCAGGAGCTGAACGAACTGATGCGCCTCATCCCAGACTGGCAGCCGCTGGTGGTGAAAGGTGAGCTGCAGCTGCGGCGCGAATTCACCTTTCGCAACTTCAAGGAGGCGCTCGCCTTCACCAACCGGCTGGGTGAACTGGCAGAGGCGGAGTTTCATCATCCGGCAATCCTGACCGAATGGGGGAAGGTGACCGTCAGCTGGTGGACCCACAAGATAGGCGGCTTGCATCGCAACGACTTCATCATGGCGGCGCGTACGGATGAGCTGCTGAAGTGAAGACGTCCTCACTCATCGAGTGGGTGATATGGTGACCGCCAGCTAGTGGACCCACAAGATAGGTGGCTTGCACCACAACGACTTCATCATGGCGGCGCCTACCGACCAGCTGCTCAAATAAACGTCTGTAGATGGCGCGGGCCTGCCCGGTGAAAACGGGGCGGGCCCGCATTTTTATGGGCTGGCGCTCGCACTGGCGGGATCGAGTCTGTATTATCCGGTCATTCATAGAGTTAGCTAGGAAGTGTGTCCCGAATGCGTCTTGAAGTCAGCTGTGAAGACCGCCTGGGCCTGACCCGGGAACTGCTCGACCGTCTGGTGGAGCACAACATCGATCTGCGCGGCATCGAAATCGATACCTCAGGCATCATCTATCTCAACTTTCCCGAGCTGGAGTTTCGTGATTTCCAGCACCTGATGCCGGAGATCCGCCGCATTCCCGGGGTCTATGACGTCAAGACCATCCCCTACATGCCCTCCGAGCGCGAACACCACGAGATCGAGGCGCTGCTCAAGGCGCTGCCGGATCTGGTCTTCTCCCTCGATGCCAAGGGCAAGGTGACCCAGGCCAACCAGTCCGCCCTCACCACCCTGGCTCTGCCGGTGGAGGAGGTACGCGGCGTGGCGCTCGGCACCCTGGTCAAGGGCTTCTCCTTCAGCCGCTGGCTGGAAGCGAGCGAGATCCGGCCGCAGACCTGCAAGCTCAGCATCAATGGCGAAGAGTATCTGGCGGATCTGATGCCGCTGTTCGTGGCCGAAGAGAAGGGCAGACAGGCCCTGGCCGGCGCCGTGGTGGTACTCAAATCCGCCCGCCGGGTCGGCATGCACTTCAGCGCACTGCACGCGGTGGAAGTGGGGGGCTTTGAACACCTGCAGGCCGAGAGCCAGAAGATGAAACAGGTACTGGCCCAGGCGAGCAAGCTGGCGATGCAGGATGCGCCGCTGCTCATCGTCGGCGAGACCGGTACCGGCAAGGAGCTGCTGGCCCGCGCCTGTCACGGCGCCAGCCTGCGCTCCAGCCACCCCTTCATGGCGCTGAACTGTGCGGCTATGCCGGACAACGTGGCCGAGAGCGAGCTGTTCGGTTACGCCCCCGGCGCCTTTGGCAACAACACCGAGGGCAAGCGCGGGGTACTGGAGCTGGCGAGCGGCGGCACCCTGATGCTGGACGAGATCGGCGACATGTCCCCCCATCTGCAGACCAAGTTCCTGCGGGTGCTGCAAGATGGCGTGTTCCGCCGGGTCGGTGACGAGCAGGAGGTGAAGGTCAACGTGCGCTTCATCTGCACCACCCAGAAGCAGCTGCTGGATCTGGTGCACGAGGGCAAGTTCCGGGAAGACCTCTACTATCGCCTCAACGTGCTGAGCCTGGCGCTGCCGCCGCTGCGAGAGCGCAAGGCGGACATCATGGCGCTGGCGCAGCAGTTCGTCTCCCGCTTTGCCAGCGAATTGCAGCGTCCGCGCCCGCGCTTTACCCGCAACATGGCCGAATACCTGACCGCCTACCGCTGGCCGGGCAACGTGCGCCAGCTGCGCAACTGCCTCTACCGCGCCATGACCTTGCTGGAAGGGGACGAGATCGGCCCTGAGCACGTGGATCTGCCGGTGGCGGCCGACGCCATGCCGCTCATCGACGAGTGGTTCGAAGGGGGACTGGACGAGGCGGTGAAGCGCTTCGAGAGCCGGCTGCTGGAGCGGCTCTACCCGGCGTTTCCCTCCACCCGCCAGCTGGCCAAACGGCTGGGCGTGTCGCACACCGCCATTGCCAACAAGTTGCGGGAATACGGGATCAACAAGAAGTAACCCCATGAATGCACTTTATTGCAGGGCTCACGCACGGGTGGGCCCTCGTCATTATTGTGATGCCGGCCCGGTCAGCCCCTTGCTCTGTCGGCTGCGCCTTGTCATGCTGCTGACAAGTTCAATACTATTTCCATCCGGCTCACCCCTCGCGGGCAACCGCCCTTTCTGGGTGCTGATGTGGGCTTAAGCGCAGGCACGATGCACTCTTTTTCACTGATCCGGATCCTGGCGTGGTTGGCGCCGCTGGTTTGCACGCTGGCCCTCTCCACCGAGCCGCCCCCCCTGACCTCGGCCGAGCTGCGAGCCGAGCAGGTGCGCCAGACCGTGCTCGACATTCTCAGCTACACCCGCTGGCCGACTGAACCGAGCGAGCTGCGCCTGTGCGTGGCGGCGCCGACGGAGTACGCCACCGCGCTCTTCTCCATCAAGCAGCAGGCCAACGGCCGGCCGGTCAGCGTCCATCGCTACGACGTCGATGACAAGGCGATCGGCCCCCAGTGTGACGTGCTCTATCTGGGGGTGTTGTCCCCCGAGCGACGGCTGCCGCTGTTCGAGCGGCTGCGCGGCTACCCCATTCTCAGCATCAGCGAACACAGCACCGAGTGCGTGGCCGACTCCGTCTTCTGCCTGCAGATCGGCAAGGAGCGGATCCGTTTTCGGGTCAATCTGGATGCTCTGGCCAGGAGCGGGGTGCGGGTGCATCCCGCCGTGCTCAAGCTGGCCAAGGCCGATGAGGGGAGCTCATGATCGGCTTGTTCCGCCCCCCCAACCAGCGTCTCACCTTGCGACAGAGTCTGGGACGCACCCACCTGGTGACGTCCCTGACGGCGGTCTGCATGGCCGGTGTGCTGCTGACCGGCATCGCCCTGCTGGCGCTGCGGCTCTATGCGGATCACAACCTGGAACTGGTGGCGCGGGCCATCAGCTACACCAGCGAAGCGGCCGTGGTGTTCCACGACGAAGAGGCGGCCCGCGAGGCGCTGCAGGCCATCACCACCCACGAGGATGTGGCGCGAGCCAGCATCTATCTGCCGAGCGGCCAGCTGCTGGCCAGTTGGAGCCGGGCCATGAGCACCCCCTGGTCCGGTCTTGAGCAGTATCTGGCGCGGCTCATTCTGCCGGGGCCGGTGGATCAGCCCATGCTGCGGGGCGGGGTGGAGATCGCCCGCATTCATCTGGTGGGGCACGGCCAATACCTGCTGCTATTCCTGTTGCAGACCCTGCTGGCCATGCTGCTCTGCCTGGTGCTCAGCACCCTGGGGGCGCTCTACGTGGCGCGCCGGATGCAAAACTCCCTCACGGCGCCGCTCAAGGATCTGGCCCAGGTGGCCCACAGCGTCAGCCGCCAGCGGATCCTCGCCATGCGGGTGCCCGAGGCCAACATCGCCGAGCTGCATGCGCTCGGTCAGGATTTCAACTCCCTGCTCGACGAACTGGAAGCCTGGCAGGCCCACCAGCGGCGGGAGAATGCCAGCCTGCTGCACCAGGCCACCCATGACGCCTTGACCGGCTTGCCCAATCGTGCTCTGTTTGAGGCTCGTCTGGATCAGGCTGTGACCACCGGCCGGCTGCATGATGAGCGCTTTGCACTGCTCTACCTCGATTGTGATCGCTTCAAGCAGATTAACGACACCCTGGGCCATGCCGCCGGGGATGACGTGCTGATCGCCCTGGCCAGACGGGTACAACATCAGCTGCGGCCGATGGATCTGGTATGCCGTCTGGGGGGTGACGAGTTTGCCATCCTGCTGACCCCCTTGTCCCAGGTGGGCGAGGCGGAAGATGTGGTAACCCGCATCCAGCAGGCCATGGCAGACCCCGTGGTACTGGGGGATGGTAGCCAGCTGCTGGCCGCCGTCAGCATCGGGATTGCGCTGTATCCGGATCAGGGGCTGACCGCCGCCGATCTGCTGCAGCAGGCGGACCATGCCATGTACCAAGCCAAACGGCTGCGTCGGGAGCGTGCGCTCCATGACCAGCTGGAATTTGATGTCTCTGCTGAGGAAAAATAACAATGAAGATCCATGTCCTGATGAAAACCGGCTTGATCGGCCTGCTGTTGAGCGTGCTGGCGGGGTGCCAAAGCGCCCCCCACGGCCTGACCGCAGCGCAGATCGCCGTACTCAAGGAGCAAGGCTTTCGCCTGACCGACGAGGGTTGGACTCTGGACTTCTCCAACCGTGTGCTGTTTGCCAACAACGCCGGCGCCCTGACCCCCAAGACCCGCGTGGTGGTGGAAAAACTGGGCAAGACCCTGCAGGAGGTAGGCTTGAACCGGGCGCGGATCGATGGTCATACCGACTCCAACGGGGCGGCGGACTATAACGATCAGCTCTCGTACAAGCGGGCGCAGTCGGTGGCCGACGTGCTGGTATCGGTGGGTATGCCGCAGGCCAACCTGGACATCCGGGGCCGTGGTGAACGCGATCCGATCGCCGACAACAAGACAGCGGCTGGTCGGGCCGAGAACCGCCGCGTGGCGATTGTCATCAGCAATGAATGACATGGTTGTGTAGATAAAAAAAGAGCGCCTGATGGCGCTCTTTTTTGTGGCTCGCAGTTATTCCTGCTTGAGCTTTTCGCGGTCGTGGTGACTGCGCAGGCGGATGTTGATCATCTCCACCGTCAGCGAGAAGGCCATGGCGAAGTAGATGTAGCCCTTCGGAATGTGCAGATCCATCCCCTCGGCCATCAGTGCGAAACCGACCAGGGTGAGGAAGGAGAGGGCCAGCATCTTGATGGTGGGGTGGTTGTCGACGAAATCACCGATGGCCTTGGCGGCGAACATCATGATGAAGACGGCGATCATGATGGCCAGCACCATGACCGGCACGTGATCCGCCATGCCCACGGCGGTGATGACCGAATCCAGGCTGAAGACGATGTCGAGAATGGCGATCTGGATCAGGGTGCTGATGAAGCCGGACGCGGCGGCGCTCACGCTCTCTGGCTCGGCGGCGCCCTCCAGGGTGGCGTGGATTTCGTGGGCACTCTTGCCGATGAGGAACAGACCCCCCAGCAACAGGATGAGATCGCGGCCCGAGATGGCCTCGCCCAGCACGGTGAACAGGGGCTCGGTGAGACGCATCACCCAGGCCAGGGAGAGCAGCAGCAGGATGCGGGTACCCATGGCGAGACCCAGCCCCAGGATCCGCGCCTTCTGGCGCTGTGCCTCCGGCAGGCGGCCGACCAGGATGGAGATAAAGATGATGTTGTCGATGCCCAGTACGATCTCGAGCAGGGTCAGGGTGGCGAGCGCGACCCAGGCGGAGGGGTCTGCAATCCATTCCAGCATGATTGAACCTTGGTTGAACTTTGATTGAGGGTTGAAGCCGCGCATTCTAACAGGGGGTTATGGCTTGTCCCAGTGGCAGGAAAAGATAAAAATGGCGGCCATCCAACGGGAGGAACACATGTTTCGTTTAGGACTCATCATCAATCCGGTCGCCGGCATCGGCGGCGCGGTCGGACTCAAGGGCAGTGACGGCATGGTGGCCGAGGCGCTGGCCCGTGGCGCCGTTCCCAAGGCCCGCGAGCGGACCCGTCAGGCGCTGCTGCCGCTGTGTGAACTGGCGGACCGCTTCGAGCTGCTGACGGTGGCGGGCGAGATGGGGGCCGAGCTTGCCGGCGAGCTCGGCCTGCCTTGCCGCATCGTTTATCAGCCCGCGGCAGCAGCCACCACGGCGGCCGATACCCGTATCGCCGCCGAACGGATGCGCGAGGCGGGCGTCGATCTGCTGCTGTTTGCCGGCGGTGATGGCACCGCGCGGGACATCTGTGCGGCGGTGGGGGAGGCGTGCCACGTGCTCGGTATTCCGGCCGGCTGCAAGATCCACTCCGGGGTCTATGGGGTAACGCCCGCCGCCAGCGGCCGGGTGGCGGCCCGGATGATCGCCGGCGAGCTGCTGAGTCTGGTGGATGCCGAGGTGATGGATATCGACGAGGAGGCGTTTCGCGCCGGCAAGGTGCGCGCCCGCCATTACGGCCAGCTGCAGGTGCCCGGCGATCTGCGCTATGTGCAGGCGGTCAAGCAGGGGGGGCGCGAGTCTGAAGAGCTGGTGTTGGCAGACATCGCCGCCGGCGTGGTCGAGCAGATGGAGCCCGATACCCTCTATCTGATGGGCTCCGGTAGCACGGTGGCGGCCTGCATGACTGAGCTCGGCCTCGAAAATACCCTGCTCGGTGTGGATCTGGTGGAAAATGGCCGGCTTATCGGGCAGGATCTGTCCGCCGCCGAGATCCTGACCCGGATCCGTGGCCGTCGCTGCCGGCTGATCATTACCCTGATCGGCGGTCAGGGACATCTGTTCGGGCGCGGAAATCAGCAACTGAGTCCAGAGGTGTTGCGGGCCGTCGGGCGGGACCAGATCCAGGTCCTGGCCACCAAAGCCAAGCTGGCGGCCCTTGCGGGCAGGCCCTTGCTGGTGGATACCGATGACCCGGCGCTGAACCGGTCGTTAAGTGGTTATCTGCGGATCACCACGGGATACAAGGATCAGGTCATCTACCCGGTGGCCAACCCGGAATAGGACATCAAGGATGCGGCTGGCCTGGCGCCAGAGAGCCGTGATCAACCGGATCGCGGTTCCACTCCCCCGAATTATTTTGCCGGCAACCCCGGAAAATGAGGCTGCGTTAAATGACGATTCATGATTTTGAGCACAAGTTGTTGGGACTGATAGACGGCATGGTGGCCACGGCGACCGACGATGAGCTGTTTGCCGGGGGTTATCTGCGCGGCCACATCTCGCTGGCGGTGGCGCGGGCCGAGCTGGAAGGCAAGACCCTGGTGCGGGATGTAAAGAGTTATGTGCTGCGCAGCCTGAACGAGGCCATCCTGCAGGGTGAGCTCTCCGAGCAGGACGAGAAGCTGGTGCAGGCAATGTGGATTCGTTTGCAACAACAAGCAGAAGCTTGATCGGTTACACAGTTCAAACAGAAGTTTGAGTTTATTCTTCCCTGAGGTTAGTGAAAGGTTAATAATAAGTTTCGCCTTTTGTTTCAGGGATTAAACTATGGCTTCCTCCTCGCGTATTGCCAATAAACTGCCGCTCGAAATGCTCTACCAATGGGAGCGGCAGTGTCCTGACCGAGTCTATCTGCGTCAAACCATCAACCGCGAATACCTGGACTTCACCTGGGGTGAGGTCGCTGACGAGGCCCGCCGCATGGTGACGGCGCTGCGTCAGCTGGGGCTGGTGGCCGGCGACAAGGTGGCGCTGCTCTCCAAGAACTGCGCCCAGTGGTTCATCGCCGATCTCGCCATGCAGATGGGGCAGTACGTGAGCGTGCCCATCTACCCCACCGCCAACGTCGACACCATCGAATACGTGCTGCGCCACAGCGAGGCCAAGGCGATTTTCGTCGGCAAGCTCGATGACTGGAAGAGCCAGGAGGCGGGGGTGCCCGCCGAATTGCTGCGCATCGCCTTTCCCTATGACACCATGCCGGCGGCCCACCAGTGGGACGATCTGCTGGAGCAGCACGAACCCATCCCGGACAGTCCGGTGCAGGCTCCGGACTCCCTGCTGAGTCTGGTCTACACCTCCGGCAGCACCGGTAAGCCGAAAGGGGCCATGCTGAGCGTCGAGCGCTACGCCTGGTCGTGCGAGAAGCTGGTGGAGGCAGTCGGGCTGTGCGAGCAGGATCGCGGCTTCTCCTACCTGCCGCTGGCCCACATCACCGAGCGGGTCTATGTCTATGGCGGCAGCCTCTATGGCCGCGCCGAGATCGCCTTCCCCGAGTCCCTCGATACCTTCATCGAGGACGTCAAACGCTGCCGTCCTACCGTGTTCATCTCGGTGCCACGGCTGTGGGCCATGTTCCGCATCAAGATCCACGAGAAGCTGCCCCAGAAGAAACTCGAGCTGCTGCTCAAGATCCCGTTCGTGTCGGGCCTCATCAAGCGCAAGCTGCAAAAGGGGCTGGGGCTGGATCAGGCGCGGGTGCTGGGCTGTGGCTCGGCGCCGGTGGCACCGGCCCTGCTCGAGTGGTATCACAGCATCGGCATCGAGATCACCGAGGCCTGGGGCATGACCGAGAACCACGCCTTCTCCACTCTCAACTACCCATTTCGGGCCGACAAGATAGGCACGGTCGGCAAGGCGGGGCCGGGGGTCACCATCAAGATCTCCGACGAAGGGGAGATCCTCTGTCGCTGCGAGGGGATGATGCTGGGTTACTACAAGGATCCCGAGCACAGCCGTGAAGCCATCGACGAAGAGGGCTGGCTGCACACCGGCGACATGGGCAAGCTGGATCGGGAGGGTTATCTCACCATCACCGGTCGCATGAAGGACGTGTTCAAGACCGCCAAGGGCAAGTATGTGGCACCGGTGCCCATCGAGGGACTGCTCGGCCAGGAGCCCATCATCGAGCAGCTGTGCGTGATTGGCTACGGCATGCCGCAGCCGGTGGCGCTGGTGCAGCTGGCGGAGAGCGCCATGAAGGGGGATCGCAATCAGGTCAATGCCCAGCTGGAGGCGGCCCGCAACCGGGTCAACGAGCAGCTGGAGTCCCATGCCAAAATCCGCGGCATCCTGGTGGTGAAGAGCCCCTGGAACATCGAGAACGGGGTGCTCACCCCGACCATGAAGATCCGCCGCCACCTGCTGGAGCAGAAGTATGCCGATCTCGGCGACGCCTGGTCCTCTTCCCAGAGCATCATCTGGGAGTCCTGACGGGGCCCGGCAGGCTTGCTGCCGATCACCACGAAACAACAAGGGGAGCCACTGGCTCCCCTTGTTGTTTCGGGCAACGGCAGGTCAGACCGCCTGATACTCCAGCTCGACCGAACCGAGCGCCTTGAGGGTGGCGCGGGCGGAGTCCTGCTGGCTGATCTGGCCATCCTTGCTCTCCAGCAGCACGGCGCGGCGGATGGTGGCGAGATCCTCGCCGCCCAGCACCGCGTGGGCACAGGCCATCTGCATCGGTGGCAGGCTGGGGTTGAAGGCGGCGTTTTCGGCGTAGCGACCGCAGAAGATGTGACCGTCGGCGAACTGCAGCGCCACCGCGGCATAACCCTGGCTGTAGGGGGCGTAGCTCTGGCGGGCGGCGGCCAGCGCGGCCTGCCACAGCGGATCGTCGCTCTCAAGCGTGAGCTCGTCGTGGGCCTGCGGGCTCATCAGCGCGTCCGTGATGTCCAGATCCGCCGGGCCGAACGAGTGGGGCAAGAAGGATTGCAGCGCGCTCAAATCATCCGGCAGAGAGACTTTCAGGAGCTTTGCGGTGCTCAGCTCGTTCATGAACTGACGGCAGTGGCCGCAGGGGGTGTAGTTGACGGTGATTTCTGAGATGCCGGTCTCGCCACCCAGCCAGGCGTTGGAGATGGCGGACTGCTCGGCATGGACCGAGTGGAACAGCCCTTGACCTGCAAACTCCATGTTGGCGCCGAAATACCAGGTGCCGCTCAGGCCGCAGGCGATGGCACCGACGAAGAACTTGGAGATGGGGGCCACCGAGCAGGCGGCGGCCAGCGGCAGCAGGGCCAGGCGCAGGGCGCGATCGTCAAGACCGGTGGCGGCCTTCAGCGTGGCGACCTGATCCGGGGTGAAGCGAGCCTGGAAATCATCGCCCAGCATGGGCAGCAGCGCCGCCTTGAGCGGGGCGGACAGGGTATCGAGTGGCTTGGCAAAACGGGGATGCATAGTGTGTCCTCAAAGGCCAATTGGGGGGCCATTGTAGGGAGCAAGCTCGGCTAAATGTGTGAGCGTGCTCACGCCCTGACGGGCAAACGGAGGGGGATGGTAATGGAAACGTTTGTCTTGTGCAAATTGTGCGGCAGGTCGCACATCGGCGGGCCCGCAGGCCCGCCATCGCGGAAAAGGGTGCTCTTCAGCTCAACCAGTGGTAAATGGCAAACAGCAGGGGGGCGACGGCGGCGGTGAGGATGCCGCACACCACCATGGCCAGCGAGGCAAAGGCCCCCTGGGTGATGCCCTGCTCGGCGGAGGTGGCGGTGCCGATGGCGTGGGCGCAGGCCCCCATGGCCAGCCCCTGGGCTTCGGGGTCGGTGACCCGCATCAGTTTGAGCAGGGGGAAGCCGATCAGGGCGCCGACGATCCCGACCACCACCACCACGGCGGCGGCGATGGCGGGAATGCCGCCCAGGGACTGGCTGACGCTCATGGCGAGCGGCGTGGTGATGGATTTGGTGGCGAGCGAGGCTAGTAGTGCCGGATCGGCGCCCATAAAATGACCGATCAGCAAGGTAGTGCAGACCGAGATCAAGACCGAGCTCAGGGTACAGATTAGGATGGGCTTGAGCCTGGCCTGGATCTGGCGGGCCTGCTGATAAAGGGGCAGCGCCAGCGCCACCACCGCCGGCTCCAGCAGTGCCGTGATGGGGTGGGTGCCGCTCTCGTACTGCTCCAACGGCAGATCGAACCAGAGCAGCAGGCCGATGATGACGGCGGTGGGCACCAGCACCGGGTTGATGATGGGCCAGGGCAGCTTGCGATAGAGGGCCCGGGTGGCGAAGTAGAGCGCCAGGGTCAAGGGAATGGCCAGCCAGAAGATCATTTGTTCATCCTCTGGTAGAGGCGGCCGACGGTGCCGAGGATCAGCACGATCCCGAGTACGATGCAGAGCATGATGAGGCCGAAGGATTGGCGCAGCGGCTCCAGCCAGGCCACCAGTCCGACTGCCACCGGCACGAACAAGACCCCCATGTGGCGCAGCAGCAGGCCGGCGCCAAGCTCAACCCAGTGCAGTTTCACCAGTTGCAGGGAGAGCAGCACAAACAGCAGCAGCATGCCGATGATGCTGCCGGGGAAGGCAAACGGCAGGATGGCTGCCAGGGTTTTGCCCGCCAGCAGGCAGGCGACGATGACCAGAAAGTCACGAAGGTACAGCAAGGCACGTTGCGCGATCACAGGAGCCCCATCTTGGTAACGGTGAACTAAGGAATACGCCAGTCTACCAGAGAGGCCGGGTTGCGGCATTAAAACAATAACAGCTGAAATCAGTTCGTTTGAGGCTGATTTAATTGAAGATTTTCAGATAGAACCCTATTCGAACCACAAGGAGTCGCCATGACATCTCTCTTGTCCCGCCTGCGCCAGCTGGCGGACGACCACCATCTGTCCCCTTCGTTGCTGCAAACCCGCCAGTGGGAGGGTCCCCTGTGCCGGGTGCGGCTCGACAACACCGGCAGCAGCGAGGCCCGGGTCGGGCACTGGACGCTGTTTGACGGCAAGCTCGGTCTCTCGCCCGCGTGCGCCATCTACGGCGAAGGCTTCCAGATGCTGGCCCAGACCATGGGCAGCTGGCAAGCGCCGCAACCGGTCGGCCGTTGCCCCGATGCCGGTGTCTATCGCATCACCGATGATCAGGGTTATCACACTGTGCACAACCTGCTGCTGGTGGAGCATGACAAGGGCTGGCTGCTGCTCGCCTTTGCCAGTTGTCAGCGCTTTGGCGGGGAGTTTCGGCTCTACCCCGATGGTCGGCTGCAGATCCTGATGAATTGTGAGGGGCGTGCACTCCCGGCCGGCCAGTTCTGGCAGAGCGAGGCGCTGCTCTGCCTCGAGGGGAAAGATCGGGAAGCACTGCTGGCCGAACTGGCGCAGCGGATCGAAGCCGAGCATGGCTCGCTGATCGGCCAGGTTGGCGAACGCCCCAGCGGCTGGTGCTCCTGGTATCACTACTACGCGGACGTGAGCGCCGCCGACATTCGTGAGAACCTGCAGGTGCGTGCCGAGCGTTTCCCGGCCCTGCGCTACGTGCAGATTGACGACGGTTATCAGGCCAAGATGGGCGACTGGCTCACCCCGTCGGCCAAGTTCGAGCAGGGGGTGGCGTCCCTGGCCGCCGAGATCAAAGGTGCCGGCTGCGAGCCCGCGCTCTGGGTGGCCCCCTTTATCGCCGAGCCTGGCTCCCAGGTGTTTCAGGAGCATCCCGACTGGTTCGTGAAGGGGGATGACGGGCTGCCGCTGCCCTCCGAGCGGGTTACCTACGGCGGCTGGCGCTGCACCCCCTGGTATGTGCTGGATGGCACTCACCCCGAGGTGCAGGCTCACCTCGAGCGGGTGTTTCGTACCCTGCGCGAGCAGTGGGGCATCCACTACTTCAAGCTCGATGCCAACTTCTGGGGGGCCATCCACGGTGGCCGCTTCCACGACCCGGCCGCCACTCGGGTGGAGGCTTACCGACGCGGCATGGCCGCCATCCTGCGCGGGGCGGGCGAGGGGGCCTTCCTGCTCGGCTGCAACGCCCCCATCTGGCCAAGCCTTGGGCTGGTGCACGGCATGCGGGTGAGCGATGACGTGGAGCGCAGTGGTCATCGTTATCGCCAGATCGCTCGCGAGGCCTTCTGCCGCGCCTGGCAGAACGACCGGCTGTGGGCCCTCGATCCTGACTGCATCTGTTTGCGGGATCTGCCGAGCCAGCAGGCGAGCCCTGCCGAGTACCGTTTCCATCTGGCGGCGCTGGTGGCAAGCGGCGGCATAATGCTGGCGGGGGACCGGCTGCAGGATCTCGACGAGGTGCAGGCGGCGCAACTGCGCAAGCTGCTCGAGCTCTGCGCGGCGCGCGCCCCTGGCGCCCGTTTCGAGTCGATGGACTTTGCCTGTGGGGAAGTGAGCCTGCCACAAGGCGGTACCCTGCTCTGCCTCTTCAACTGGGAGGCGCAGCCTCAGGAGTTTCTGTTGCCGGCAGGGGGCGAGGATTTCTGGGATGAGGGGGCAGTCGGTACCTCGCTCACCCTGCAAGGGGGCGAGGGGCGAGTGATCCGCTACCGCTGAGCACGCTGGCAATCATGATTCAGGCTCCCATGGGAGCCTGAATTTATTGTGAAAGGAGCAGCTATACCGGGGTCAGTAACGCCACTCGAAGCCGATGGCGTAATTGGCGGCGCCATAGCCCGGGATCTCGTTGCTGGAAAGCAGCGCCTTGAAGGTGAGCTGCGCCGTGAGCGGAATGCCGAGCCCCATGCCGATGGCCACTTCATCGTTGGTGTTGCCCATCATATCGGCCCGGATCATCCGATAGAGCGACATGTCCTGGCTCATGTGCACATAGCTCTGGGAGGCGCGGTTGTAGAGCTGGCCGAACACTTCCAGCTGGAAACCGGCCTGGGGGGTGATGGCCAGCGGCACGCCGACGAAGTTGTAGAGATCGGAGCGATTGAAATAGCTGTTGGTGATCTGGGGGGTAAAGTCGGTCTGCTGATAGAGGCGGCTGAAGTTGCTCTCGATCAGCTGATAGGTCTGCTGAGGCAGCTGCAGCAGGTAGTCGGGGACATCAAAACGCACACCCGCCATGCTGGCCGATGGCAGCAGGGCGCAGATGAGCAAACCAAAACCGGATAATCCTGAACGCATCGGATGCGGCATCCCCAAGGGTCGATAGGCCAACCGGCCGTTAGTGCAATGTTAGCGCACAAATAATTGAAACATCAGGAGTCTTTGCTCCCCTTCCCATTATGTCGCTGGGCGGGGGAGCGTACAGTCATTTAACCGTGAGGCGGGTCACATCTCACAGATTTTCGAGGTAGTGATAGAGGCTCTTGAGGATGGCAAAGTTCCGTTCGTTACCCTGATTCTGCTCGGCCAGCGCCTCGAGGCGCGGTACATAGTCCGGCAGACGGCGGCTGAAGTAGTCGCTGCAGTGCAGGCGCCAGCGCTTTTGCTCCGCTTCGCTCAAGGTGTGCGGCCAGTTGCGGGCGCGGTAGCGGAACAGCATCTCCGGCAGCCGTGAGTCGGTGAAGGCAAACTCCCGCTCACCCAGCAGATCCGCCGGGGTGGCGCGCACCAGATCCATGGTGGACTTGTCGCCGTGACCGAAGAAGCCGGCGTAGAGCTGGGTATCCGGATCGCCATCATTGCTGCCGGCAAACTCCTGATTGAACACTTCCACCAGCTTTTCCCGCACTTCGGGGTGGGCGCGCAGCAGATCCAGGCTCTTGCGGCACTGCTCCCGGTCGATGCCAAGCTGGTCGGCGCGCTCCGCCGTCAGGGTGGCGGCCGGCGCCAGCACCGGGCACTTGTTGATGTGCACCAGCTTCACCGGAATGCCGGCCATATCCCCCAGCTCCTCTTTCTTGGTGTAGAGACGCTCGCGGATCTCCTCGCTGGTGAGCTCGATGAGCGGGGTGGGGTCGCGGGTCAGATCCACCATGATCACCGCATTCTGGTTGCTGGGGTGCCAGGCGAGCGGCGAGACCCAGCTTGCGCACCCCTGCCAGGGGGAGAACATGCCGGAGACATGCACCAGCGGCTTCATGGTCACCACGTCGATGAGGGCCTTCACCTTGTTCTTGTTGCGAAGGTCAAACAGGTAGCCGAACAGCTTGGGCTGGGCCTTTTTCACCAGCTTGGCCATCTCGATGGTGGCCAGCACGTCGGACAGTGCATCGTGGGCATTGGCGTGGGCCACGCCGTTGGCAACGGTGAGCTTCTCCAGCTTGAAACTCGGTTTGCCCTCTTCATCAAACGCCCACTCGATCCCCTCCGGGCGCAGGGCATAGCAGGCCCGCAGCATGTCGAGAATGTCCCAGCGGGAGTTGCCGTTCTGCCAGGCGTAGGCATAGGGGTCATAGAAGTTGCGATAGAGGGTGTAGCGGGTCACCTCGTCATCGAAGCGGATGCTGTTGTAGCCCAGCACGCAGGTGCCCGGGGTGGCGAACTGCTCGTGGATCTGACGGATGAAATCCGCCTCGCACAGCCCGTCCTTCATCGCTTTTTGCGGTGTTATGCCGGTGATCAGGCACGCTTCCGGCTCCGGCAGATAGTCAGCGGGCGGCTTGCAATAGATGACCAGCGGCTCGCCGATGAGGTTGAAATCCGCATCGGTACGAATGCCGGCAAACTGCGCCGGTCTGTCCTTGGCCGGACTGATGCCGAAGGTCTCGTAGTCGTGGAAATAGAAGGTAGGATTTGTCTGCTGGTTCATTTCGTGGTTCTGAATTGTGTCTATATGCTTGAAAAACAAGTCGTTATACGGAGTGTTATCTCAGATTGTCTCACTTTGTCCGATCTTGATTCAGTCCGTTTCAGACCAGTTTGGTACATATCTGTGTACACGTTAGGACGCGTTAATGTGTCAGTGAAAAATCAGATGACCAGTCATAGGAGAGTCATATGCCACTTACTGATACGAAGCTACGGGCCCTCTATGGTAAGCCCTACTTTGGCAAGAGGGAATTGTCAGACCGTGATGGATTGTCAGCTCGGGTCACCGAACGAGGCACCATCTCGTGGCAATATCGCTATCGTTGGCAAGGAAAAGCGGCGAGACTCAAAATTGGACGCTATCCCGACCTTAAACTCGCTGATGCCAGGGCGTTGATCCCTGCTATCCGTGGTGCACTTGAGCGTAATGAACATCCCAGAGTTTTCTGGGATAAGCTCCACCAGAAGCATGATGTCACACTGAAACAGTGCTGCGAGCATTTTCGTGAGCACCATCTGCCCAAGCTGCGGCCCCGTACGGTCATGCTCTATGAGCATACCATGCAGCGCTATTTCGAACCTCTGTTTATTGGTATTCCGGTTGAACAGATCCCGTTTTCGAGCTGGCTGGAGTGGTTTGATAAGATTGGCAAGAAAAAGCCGAAAAACGCAGGGCATTTATTGCGCAGGTTAAAATCCATTCTTAGTTTTTGTATTCGGCGTAATCTCATTGGCGGCTCCCCGGTGCTGCAATTACGCACCGAAGATGTGGGCTCTCAACCTGAGAGAGGCACTCGTGTGTTGACCATGCGTGAACTCGCTCAGATTTGGATTGCATTTGAACAGAGCAGGGCCAGCCGCGGATTAAAATTGGCAGCCAAATTGGTGATCCTGCTAGGCTGTCGCAGCGGCGAGGCATTGGGTGCACAGTGGAGTGAGTTCAATATGGAGGAGCAAATTTGGACGGTTCCCGCTGCTCGTGCCAAATGTGGGGCGCCAATACGTAGGCCTATTCCTAGTAGGGTGATGATGTTGCTGCAAGAAACGGCCGTGAGATCTCGGCTAAAGGGGGGACCTGTATGTCGCTCTCCGGTGAATCAAACGCAGTCACTGAGTAGCGCATCTCTCATCCAGCTAGCTGAGCGTGTGCGAGATAAACTGGAGCTGCCGTATTGGCGTATGCACGACATGCGTCGAACGTTGAGTACTCGCCTATCGGAAGAGCGCGTTATGCCACAGGTAACCGAGAAAATTCTTGGTCACAGGATGGCGGGTGTCATGGCTATTTACAATCTACATGATTGGATTGATGAGCAACGTGAGGCATATGAGTTATGGGATAAAAAATTAATGGAGGCAGTAAAATCATTGCAGGAACTCTAAATATAACCGAACCATGAAATCATATAATTCATCATCTAAGATGAGTGCTTTCCCCTTGATATCCAGTTGTTTACCGCTGCAGTCGAATAAAAGCCTTTATTGAGAGGTGGTGGGAATTTTTCTTCTTTAATCCATCTATACAGCGTCGATCTGGATATGCCAAGTTGTTTTAATAGTGTTTTGGTTTTTATTAGTGTTGGCTCATTGTTGTTCATATATCCTCCTGTTTTTTAGGAGGTTAAACATCACAGCTACACATGTCAATTTGCGATTATTTTAGACGGTTGTTTTTATGATATATAAAAACAAACCGCCGCCTTCATACTGTGAAAATCAATTTAATAATTGTTTTTGTGTATTATAAAAGCAATGAAAATGGCTATGGAGCAATTTGGCTTATGGTTATGATATGTAAATTTCAATAAAAATTTTGGCTCGTGTTAGCCCTTGATGGTTGGGTATAGAGTGGTGTTGTTGCCCAAATCAGCCTGCAAGTCATGACTTCCCCAGCTCCTGGTGACCGTTAGACTCGGGGCTTTCTGATAGCTAGACAAAGGGTATTCAGTGTGTTTATGGCGCTGACATACGCCATGACTTCTCCCACTTGGCCGTTGTAGTTACGCAGGCTGATTTTCCCCGCCAGCAACTGATTGCTGTCTCTGCCAGTGAGCGACGGTGATACCCCGTTATCTTCTTCCAGTGTGCCAGCCCTTCCTTACGCAGCACCAGCACAGCGTCATTTCTTGGGTGTCCCTTTTTCCATAACCCCGCGCTCTTGCGAGGCGGGATACAGGCTGTCGCACCTTTGCGCGAGATAAGCAGATGGCTGGCTTTGCTGTCATAGGCGCCATCCGCATAAACATGTCCCAGCTTACGCCGCAGAGGGTTGAGCAAGGTGGGCAACACCTCGGCATCATGGACATTTTCCAGCGAGACTTCCGCCGCCACGATATCGTGGGTCACCGGGTCTACCGCCAGATGCAACTTGCGCCAGACTTGCCGCTTCTCCGCGCCATGTTTTCTGACCTTCCATTCGCCTTCGCCAAACACCTTCAGGCCAGTCGAGTCGATAACCAGGCCGGTGATGCGCCCCTTGCTGGGCTGCCGATAGGCCACTGTCACCGTGCGGGCGCGCTTGCTGACACAGCTATGGTCCGGTGCGCACAATGGCACATTCATCAACTCGAACAGGGAGTCGAGTAGTCCCTGAGTGGCCCGCAGAGTGAGGTTGAAAATCCCCTTGAGCATCAGGAAGGTACAGATGGTCTGGCCAGTGTAAAGCGGGCTGCGGCCCCGCCGCCCATGATGCAGAGTTGAAGAGGATGGTAGTGATCAGATCACCAAGTTCTCAGTTAGTTCCATTCAAGCTATATCGATTTGGGCAACAACGCCGATTTACACAATTTCAACTAGCATTTTTCCACTCAGAATCCCCGATTTACCACATCGGGGATTCTGTATTTCAACACATGATACAGTCGCTCCACGTTGTAGATATTCACCGCCTTACGTACCATCTCCCGCGTGACGAATAACATCCAGTGTCTCCAAGTTGAACAGGTCTGGATAAGATTATTATCAGAGTGTGATATTAGTGATGGTTTTATTTGTATTGAATTTAAGATTCCAGGCTTCTTCATTTTTCACTCTGAGCAGTAATGCATGTTATATTTGTCTTTTCTCCGCCAGTAAATGAGTCGTAACTCTGTCACTTACCGTAATAAATTAGCAAAATTAAAAATATAACTTATAGTGAGTGAGATAGCATGAATTGCTACTCAGAATTATTGTATTTAACATGGCTTTTATATAGAACAGATTTCATCTTGAAATACAGGGGATGTAAGTGAAGGTCAGCATGAAAAGGTATAATTATTGAATATCTACAAGGTGGCGTCGAAGCCATGCATGAGATGCATAATAAGGTATTCCTTGGTTGGGTTTCGATTGGGTGCGACAAGGCAGCTTGGTTATAATTAATGGTATCCCATTGTACTATCTTGGGACAAGATACTAAGACGAGTATGGAAGGGATGATAAATGCATATCTAGTCGCTTTATCTTCATATTTTGATGGGTTTTCTGAGTTGTCTGTATGGTAAATAGGCTCAGTAAGGCGTTGTGTAGAAGTGTCTGCCGCCATATGGCAGCGCCAAATGCTTATTGCCATATAGTGGCACGGATTTTTGATATTGAGCTAATAGTTTTACTAGCTTAAGGCTTTGTTTTTTAAAGAGCTATTTTTTAATGATTCGGTTTTGTGTACATGATAAAATCATAGCGATTTGCATGCAAAAATCTGGAAAAATCACCGATAAACATTGCCATAATATGGCAATAGAGCCGTTATATGCCATCAAGAATGGTTACTCATTAACCTGTATATAGATTGGTGCTTTAATGGTGGTTGCTTGATTTGTTGATGTTCATTGCGGTATGACAGTTTATTGAAAATAGGGTGTTATACCGAAAATTCTCATCTAGGTGAGGTCTGTATTTCCTCAGTTGATACTGATTACTGAACGCTCAATGGAATTAAGTTGAATTTTAGAATGGACTATGCTGTAGCGTTGAGAAGCGATTACCATTTATACGGCTAAGATAGTCTAAAAACTGAGCTTTTTATAGAAAAGTGGCTGTGTCATATTTCACTGAAATGCGTCATCTTATGGGTCCACGATACCGAGTACTATCGATATATAATTAATAGCAATCGACATTTCTATGCGATTTATTAAAAATTAACCTATTTACTGACGATAGCGAAAGCAACAATAAAACTCCGTGCATGGCCACTTTGTCAGTTTCAAGCTCTTGGCCTGCTCTAGCAATTTTTAAAGCAGTCAACATATCGCCGATCAATGTGAGATTTCGCGTCGCTCAGTGATCAGTCATATCGATGCGTTGTGTACTGCTGGCCTTTTGATTAAGCAGGCTCGGAAAGGCCCCAATGGGAAGAGGTCAAATGTCTACTTGTTGATACTTGATAGTGAATCTCATGCACATCCAGATGTGCAAGAGATGCACATAGAATCAGTCACTCTTTAGATCCAGTCATTGAACCAAAGATCCCCCCTGTATCCCCCCAAGGGGACAAACGCCCAGACAGTGAGCCCCCACGACGAGGTACACGCTTGCCGAACGACTGGGTGCTCCCAGGCGAGTGGGGGAGGTGGGCTATCCAGGAGACAGGCCTCCCCAGGGAGCGGATCTTGCTGGAGGCGGCCACGTTCGCGGATTACTGGCAGGCACTGCCCGGCGCAAAGGCCGTCAAGCTGGACTGGGAGAAGACCTGGCGTAACTGGATCCGCCGGGCTGCCAGCTCGTTCCGGACCACTGCGCAGCGCAAGCCACTGGAAAACCTGCAGGCTGCCCAGCAGGCCGCTAAGGCACTCAGAGAGTCGGGGAGGGGAGTCTATGACGACAGCACTCCCCTCTGACGAGACGACGGCCCTGAGCGCATCAGGGGATGCTCTGCAGGTCAGCGCCCGCATGTCGGTGTTCTTGGCTGAGGAGCTGCTGCCATTGATGGCAGGACTTTGGCCTGCCAGTGCTAACCAGCTGGACAGCAATGCCCGCGGTGTAGCGCTGGCCTGGGGGAGCATGCTAAGGGGCTTCAATGCGCAGCAGATCCGCGAGGCGGTGCTGCAGCTTGGGGAGGATGTCGATCGGCAGTATGCGCCGCGGCCGGCGGAGGTAAGGGCTATTATCCTGCGTAATAATCCCGTTCCCAGCGCTGCGCCAGTTGGCCGCCAGGTGTCCCTGCGAGTATGTGAGATGGAGGCGGAGGTGAGAGTTTACCTACGAAATCGCAGTGTGCCGGCAGAGGAAGTTACAGCTGAGCTGCGGAAGGTGTTGGCTGAGAAAGCCCGACAAGGTGTGAGTGTGATGGGGAGGGGGCTTAATGCTTAAAGGCGTTGTTCATGAGGTAGTAGACAGACATCGGCCTCTGGCCGATGTCTGCTGTTTTTACCTTTTCAATCCAGTAATTGAATAGCACCGATTTTAAAAAAACTATTCATCACTATCGCCTTCCTCATTACTTTCATTGTTGTTTTTTGATGAAGAACGTGATTTCTTTTCAGAGTCTTTAAGTCTTAATAAACTATTGCGGGCTTCATGAATTTTTAATAAATAATTTATGTATTCATCTGTGTAATAATTATCTTTAATATCGAGCGCTAGGTGTTCATTATCTATAAAGTGTTCAAGTAAAATTTCTTTAGACTTTATATACTCATCTTTATTATATTTGGTTAATAGGTTATTCAGATGCTTTTTGCGATTTTTATTGTTTTTTTCTGATATACTATATGCATTGTACCATTTAATATGGTTGTCACTAATGAAAATTGAGTCTAGCAAGGAGGCAATTGAACTCTCTTTATTTCCAGAATCAACACTAATCATTTGGTTTATCGCGTCTTGTATTGAGCTTTCTTTCACGTCCACAGCTAGATTTGATTTCCCATCTTCAAGAAACGTTGCCGTCGAATACATGTGAAATGAATTGACGCTCGTGGTTCTATAAATCTCAGATTGGAGTTCTGGTAATGGGCCAATTTGTTTTTTTCCATTTGACTCCATGTTTAACCACCAGTCATCTTTATTGTCATCAGTGATAAAAATAATATATTTAACACCGTCGTTACTGGCTTTTTCAAGAAGTTGCTTCCAAATTATATAATCCCCAAACTGTTTGTCATATTTCAAGCCATTGTGCTGATAAAAAGCAGTATCTTGTTTCGACTTAGCAGCGTCTTTGAAACCTGGAGGGATTTTATTATCGTATCTTACTTGCCCTTCTTTAAAAGTTTCATCCAGCCATTCTTGGTCAGGTGGCGGGCTGCCCACTTTGTTTTCAAAATATAAATCTAAATTGTTTCTGATTTCGTCATTTGATCTTACGCATGGTTGATTATCATCCCAATGCTTCACGGAACGTTTATAACTAGAAATGCTTCTCCCAACTTCATTTTCTAATTTTTCAGTGTTTTCATATAGCTTTGGAAAACGTCGTTTTAAAGCTAATTGCTCAAAGTCTCCTTTAAATACATTCTGTATTTTTTCTAAATTTTTTTCGATTGAATTAAAAATTGACTTTTCATGCTTGATTATATCAAGTCTTCTACGCTGATATTCAAGGCCTACATGGTAAGGGATCCAAATCCTTTCACTTAGCGCGTTTATTATTTTGAAGAAGTCATCTCTAGTCTGCTTTGCATAACCATAGAGATTGAGGAAAACATTTGTGTCAAATACAAATAATGTTTCTGGACTTTTCCATAATTCCTTCAGTTTACCACTATCAGTATTATAGTAACCCTTGAAGCTATCTTTCATGATGACTATCTCTCTTTTTTTATCCGAACTAACAATACTTAGCGTTCATAGTTATTGTATTTATGAACACCAAAGAATGGGCAACAGTCAGTATCAGAAGCATCTCTTAGTATTGCTAGTATTGCTCATATTTATATAAATGAATTTAAGTCAAGGGAGTGCAGATTTGATGGCAATTTGGGATAATCTGCTATCTCTACAGTCAAGACCTACTTCCCAATCAATTCCAGATGGCTGCAGGGTGTCGATAGGGATTATGAGATTGATGAGCCGCCACTGGTCTATCTGCTGAATTGAACTGTGCCGTTATGGACATTGTTGGTTTAGATGCTCTTTAACACGATGAATGCAGTGGCTTTAATTCGCTTGGTGTGCTTTGAATAGGTGGGGGTTGCCTACTCTACTAAGTAGGGGACGCTGCAATATCTCTATTTAAATTGCTCTGCGTATTCTATCAAAAACATAATTTGCTTCTTTTCATTTCTATTAGGTAAGTTAGATTTTTGGAGGGCTGATAGCATATCTAAGATGTTATTTTTATATATCAGAAGGTCCATAATTAGTTCGAAAGTCTTTTCATAGTCATTTTTTAATGTAAGTTTGATTCCTTTAAATATATTATATAGCTCAGGTTCTGACATTTTATTTATGCGCATCTTAAATATCTCCCTCTGCCTTTCAGTAACGGAAGGAAAATACCAAGATAAGCGGTATCCAATATCGCATATTATTTCTGGTTTACTTTTCAATGAGAAAAATGCCGCAATCATTTTACTCCATGCTATCATTTTTTCCATTTCATTAAACGCATCACTCTCTTCATTTCTTAATGAATCGAATCTGTCTATTATATCTTGAGTTATCGGGCTTTCGTAATACTGTCTGATATACATGGACATATATGGCAATGGATCGCCATTAATAGATAGCTCATTTGACGTATGGAGCTTTTGAGTTATGCTGCAAGATGCATCTCTCTCAAGAATATCTTTATAATGACTATCTAAAACAAACCATGAGGCAGTTTCAAGTTTAGGTGAAAAAACGATACCTATAGTTGGCATTATAAGTCTAGACCAGTATTTATAGTGTTCTCTGCTGGATGTAAAAGTGAATTTTTTTGTTTATGGTTTACAAATGAATCACCACTTTTAATCTGAACACCTATCAGCATACCAGTGGTACTACCGTCATCATTGACTAACCCGATCTGTCCATCAATGCCAACATCACTCGAACTTGTTTCTCTAAAAATCATACCAGACATGGAGAGGGCGTATCCTGAGAAATAGACGCCTGCTCTGCTAGTCAACTCAGTATGAGGTACCTTCAATTATTATCTCCAGATTTTTCAGTGAATTAATTAACTTCGTTTTTAGATGTCGAGTTCTTCTGGTTATTGGTAACTTGTATCTGTTGTATTGGTTGCTCTTTATTTGCTAGTTCAACTTCAGGTTGAATAAGACTTGTATATAATGCAAACATAAATCCAGCAAGCCCTATAAAAAAGCCGCCAATAGTGTAGTATTTCTGATGTCTTTTTTCTTTTTCGTTAATTGTTAGGAGGTCTTTAATTTGAGATGTCAGTGGCTCTAGAAGATGATTGTTTCCACTTGTTTGGTCTCTCAACCGCTCCAGATGAATTCTAATTTCGCTTGGGAGACCCTCAAAAGGTTCATCATTTTTGTATTGATTAATATAGCCTTTTATTAACTCTTTGTGAGGTGATAAGTCCACCTCTCTTCCAGCCATTATTTCACGATGATATTTCCTTATTGTGTTCTGAATTTTTGATTGAGTTAAACCTCTTGATGATGCTATTTCCTTTATATCATCCCATGTGGGGGTGCTATGCTTTACAGTATCTTTGAAGTCTTTCGAAAAATCAGATAGCGCGATCGTTTCAAATATCTCACCAAGTACACTCGCTAAGAACCAGGCAAAAATGGCAGATACGCCTATAGCACCAATACAAATCATTACAACATACATCCAATCTGGCATTAATAATTCCTTTCTAGTTAGAAAACCATTTTAAAAGAGAGTACTATAATCTCATCTGGTGGAGTTGAGCCTTCGAAGTCTCAAAGTTTGGATTTCCGCATTAATTCTCCAATATATTGAGTTGGTGAATTTTTAGCTACCGCCCCTAAGTTACAGCTCCTAGATTGCTGCTTTTGCCCTGTGATCAGATGACAGTTCCTTGTCATGGGTAAGCCTTGCTTGGAGCTTGGGTACCGTGCGGAAATCGTATCTCAAACGGTGCTGTTTGTTGAGCGAAAAGAAGGGGGAATTGAGAGGGGATCACAGATTCGCAGGGGAGGGGCTGTAAGGAGGAAGGGGATCTTGCCCTCTAGATGCTTGGAGGGCGTTGTGATTGGAAGCAAAAGACCAAAATTTAGGTATTCCAATGGGTTCCATTCGTTTCGGAGGCCACAGTATACTTGCTCGGATTTTCGTCTGGATGGAGGTCTTCCCTTTCACAGGTGTCAGCACTTGGTATGGGGATAGTGCTATTTGCAAGATATTCAACCCAA
>NZ_JASCAS010000047.1:0-125237 GCF_029967615.1 Aeromonas sp. V90_14
AAACGCGGTAGCGCCGATGGTAGTGTGGCATTCGCCATGCGAGAGTAGGACACTGTCAGGCACCTATTTAAAAGAGGCCTCCCATTCGGGAGGCCTTTTTGCATTGGAATTTTGCCGACCTGATAGGTTTCTTTTAGTAAAAATGCTGGGATGTCAGCACGTTGCCCGTTACTCTTGGTCTGGTATTGTCGGGAGTCATTGCCAGAGGAGTATGCATGGCCACGTTGAAGGAAATTGCACTGGAGGCGGGGGTTTCCCAGGCTACCGTGTCACGGGTGCTCAATGAAGATCCGACGCTGAGCGTCAAGGAAGAGACCAAGCAGAAGATCTTCGAGATCGCCGAACGGCTGGAGTACAAGACCAGCGGTGCCCGCAAGGGGGTTCACAAGAGCAAACTGCACTTCCTGGCGGTCTATGCCTACCCGCAGAGCACCGAGGTCAACGACCCCTATTATCTGGCCATCCGCTATGGCATCGAAACCCAGTGCGCCCGTCTCAACATCGAGCTGACCCACTGCTACAACGGTGCCGAGGGGCGCGATCTCTCCGCCGTCGACGGTATCCTGGTCATCGGCCATCTGCCTGCAGAGCGTCTCGCCGCGCTCCACTCCCTCTCTGCCCAGCTGGTGTTCGTGGATTGCCGTTCCCAGGGTGACTTTGATTCGATTGATGTGGATCTGGCGCTGATCAGCCAGCAGGTAGTGGACTTCTTCATCGCCCAGGGGCACCAGCGCATCGGCTATATCGGCGGCCAGGATGATGGCCCGGATCTGCGCGAGCTGGCCTTCCTCGACTACGGTCAGCGCCTTGGTGTGGTGCAGGAGAGCGACCTCTATCGCGGAGATTTCTCCAGCGCCTCCGGCTACAAGTTGGCCAAAGAGATGCTGGCCGGCGACTGGCCCAGGGCGCTGTTCGTTGCCTCCGACTCCATCGCCATCGGTGTGCTGCGTGCCATCCACGAGAAGGGACTGGCGATTCCCCAACAGATCGAGCTTATCAGCGTCAACGATATTCCGACCGCCAAGTTCACCTTCCCCCCGCTCTCCACGGTGCGGATCCACTCCGAGTTGATGGGCTCCCAGGGGGTCAATCTGCTGGTCGAACGGCTGCGTGATGAGCGGGATATCCCGCTGCGGGTGCTGGTACCGAGCAAGCTGACTCTGCGCGGTACCACGCGCTGATTTTAGTAAAACTATCCTATTTTTAGTCGCACCATCTTGCGGTGGTGCGACACCTCTCCCAAGCAAACCGCCTTCCCATATCATCCCACGACGTCATATCATATTGTTTTATAGTTTATTTTATTCCAGTTCAGCCAGCTATTATCAACATCCATGCCACTCCTCTATAGCTTGCCCCCCTTTATCTCCCGCTTCTGATCTCGCTCACAAAACCATCCATGCATTGTGATCAGGTTAAAACTTTACCTATCCAAAGCTGATATTTAGTAAATGTTTATCTAGAGTTTACCCAGTCAAAGTTGCCTTGTTCCGGGAGGACATGTGAATAACTGGGAAAACATCCAAGTCGTTGGTGAAAACAGGCTGGCTCCGCGTGCCTACTTCTTCTCTTATGCCGACCATGCGCTGGCGACCACCATGCAGCGCGAGCTGAGCCGCCGTTTTCTGAGCCTTGGCGGTCAGTGGCAGTTCCACTACTTCGACCATCCCCTGCAGGTGCCGGAGGCCTTCTATCACAGCCCCATGAGCGAATGGGGCCAGATCACCGTGCCCAACATGTGGCAGATGGAAGGGCATGGTCAGCTGCAGTACACCGACGAAGGTTTTCCCTTCCCCATCGACGTGCCCTTCGTGCCGACCAGCAACCCCACCGGCGCTTATCAGCGCAGCTTCACGCTGAGCCCGGCCTGGGATGGCGAGCAGGTGATTATCAAGTTTGACGGGGTGGAAACCTACTTCGAGGTCTATGTGAACGGCCACTACGTCGGTTTCAGCAAAGGCAGTCGCCTCACCGCCGAGTTCGATATCAGTGCCTACGTTAACATTGGCGAGAACCTGCTGTCGGTGCGGGTGATGCAGTGGGCCGACTCCACCTATATCGAAGATCAGGACATGTGGTGGATGGCGGGGATCTTCCGCGACGTCTATCTGGTGGGCAAACCGGCCGCCCATGTGCAGGACTTCTTCATCCGTACCGCGCTGGCCGATGACAATCAAAGCGCCACCCTGAGCTGCGATATCCAGCTGGAGAATCTGGGGGCAGCTGCCCGTGATCACCGTCTGGTCTGGTCGCTGCTGGATCAGGGCCGCGAGATCGCCAGCGGCTCGCTCGATCATCTCGCCATCGACGGCAAGTGTGATTGCCGCTTCACGCTGGATCTGGCCAACCCCCATCTGTGGAGCGCCGAAGACCCATACCTCTATCAGCTGCATCTCTCCCTCTACAACGGTCAGGGCGAGCTGCTGGAAGTGATCCCGCAGCGGGTCGGGGTGCGTGAAATCAAGGTCAAAGATGGCCTCTTCTACGTCAACGGCCACTACCTCAAGCTGCACGGGGTGAACCGCCACGACAACGACCACCTCAAGAGCCGAGCGGTCGGTATGGACCGTGTTGAACGCGACATCGTGCTGATGAAGCAGCACAACCTCAACTCGGTGCGTACTGCCCACTACCCGAACGACCCGCGCTTCTACGAGCTGTGCGACCAGTACGGCCTGTTCGTGATGGCGGAGACCGACGTGGAGACCCACGGTTTTGCCAACGTCGGCGATCTCAGCCGCATTACCGACGACCCTTTCTGGGAGCCGGTGTTCGTGGATCGCATCGAGCGCCACGTGCACGCCCAGAAGAACCACCCCTCCATCATCATCTGGTCGCTCGGCAACGAGTCCGGCTACGGCTGCAACATCAGAGCCATGTACCGGCGCTGCAAGACGATCGATCCGACCCGGCTGGTGCACTACGAAGAGGATCGCGATGCCGAGGTGGTGGATGTGGTGAGCACCATGTATTCCCGCGTCTCCCAGATGAACTGCTTCGGCGAGTTCCCTATGCCTAAGCCGCGCATTATCTGCGAATACGCCCACGCCATGGGCAATGGCCCGGGTGGCCTCAGCGAATACCAGCAGGTGTTCGACCGCCATCCCCACATTCAGGGCCACTACATCTGGGAGTGGTGCGATCACGGCATTCTGGATCAGGACGAGCAGGGCCGCCCGGTCTACAAGTACGGCGGCGACTACGGCGACTACCCCAACAACTACAACTTCTGCATGGATGGCCTCATCTACCCGGATCAGACCCCGGGGCCTGGCCTGCGCGAATACAAGCAGGTGATCTGCCCGGTCAAGGTGCGGGCAGTGGATCTGGCGAGCGGCAAGCTGGAAGTGGAAAACCGCTACTGGTTCTCCAATCTCGACGACATCCGTCTGCTGGTCGAAGTGAAGGCCGAGGGCGAACTGCTGGCCAGACAGCAGATCCGGCTGGAAGGGGTTGCCCCCGGTGCCACCACTGAGCTGCAGCTCGAACTGCCATCCCTGGATGGGCGGGAAACCTTTGTCCAGCTGCGGGTCATCAAGGCCAGTGCCACCCGTTACAGCGCGGCGGAGCACGAGCTGGGCCAGTACCAGTTCCAGCTGAAGGCATCGACTCGTCAGCTGCAGCCCTTTGCCAACCCCAATGCCACGGCATTGCAGATTGCCGATGAGCGCCTCGCGCTGACCTTGAGCGGCAGCGGCTTCGTCCTGCGCTTCTCGCGCCTCGACGGCAAGCTGGTGAGCTGGCAGCAAGATGGCAATGAGCTCATCGAGCGCTCGCCGCGTCTCACCTTCTTCAAGCCGATGATCGACAACCACAAGCAGGAGTACGAGAGCCTGTGGCACCCCAACCACCTGCAGATCATGCAGGAGCACTTCCGTGGCTTAAGCTGGCGTCAGCTGGGCGAGGCAGTCGAGGTGACGGTCGAGAGTCTGATCGCACCGCCGGTGTTCGACTTCGGCATGCGCTGCCGCTACGTCTACACCCTGAGCCCGAACGGCCAACTGCACGTGGCGCTCTGTGGCCAGCCCTACGGCGGTTATGACGACATCATTCCCAAGATCGGCTTCGAGCTGGGTATTCGTCAGGATCTCGACCGGGTGCACTACTACGGCATGGGGCCGGGTGAGAACTATCAGGACAGCCGCCAGAGCAACTGGATCGACAGCTTCCAGAGCACAGTCAGCGAGATGTGGGAGCACTACCCCTTCCCGCAGGACAACGGCAACCGGCAGCAGGTGCGCTGGGCGACCCTGACCAACCGCCACGGCGCCGGTCTCTACGTGCGGCCCGATGCCCCCATCAACCTGAGCGTCTGGCCCTACAGCTGGGAGCATATCCACGCGGCGCAGCACATCAACGAGCTGGAACCGAGCGGTTATCTCACCCTCAATCTGGATCACAAGGTGCTGGGGCTGGGTTCCAACTCCTGGGGCTCCGAGGTGCTGGACTCCTGGCGGGTGCGCTTCGAGCCGTTCAGCTTCGGTCTGACCCTGCTGCCCATTGCCCGTGGCAACCTCAATCCGGCTGCGCTGGCCGGGCTCGATCTCACCATCAACGGCGGGAGGAACCTCGCATGATCACCCTGGACAACCTGACCCTGTTCAAAAACATCTACCGGGAGGGCAAGAAGTGGGGCCGCTGCGTGGAGGCCATCGACAACCTGGCCAACCTCAAGCCCGGCATCTGCCACTCCATCGGTGACTCCCTCACCTACCGCTTGCAGGAGGGGGCCAGCCCGGCCACCTCGTTGTTCGAGGGGCAGCGCCGCTACTTCGACGTTCACTACTACCTGGAAGGGGAAGAGACGGTGGAGTGGGCCCCCAAGTCGGAGCTGCGGGTCGAGCAGGCCTATGACGACACCACCGACCGCGAGTGGCTGGCCGGTGAGGTGCGTGAGCGCCAGCAGGTGGGCAACGGCCAGGTGGTGATCTTCGAGAACGACGAGGCGTACCGGTTCACAAGCGACAGCCCGGTGCGCAAGCTGATCATCAAGGTCACCGTCGAAGGCGGCTACTTCAAAAACAAATAACAAGCCGCCGGTTCTGCACTGACAAAAGCCGGGAGGGCGGGGCTCACCCTACAAATCATGCCCCGCTCTTTCGCGAGATAACTACAGGTCTGGAGATGCACCATGTCTGATTCCAAACGCAATACGATAGGCAAGTTTGGTCTGCTGTCGCTCACCTTCGCGGCGGTATTCAGCTTCAACAACGTCATCAACAACAACATCGAAATCGGTCTGGCCTCGGCCCCGATGTTCTTTCTGGCCACCATTTTTTACTTCATTCCGTTTTGCCTCATCATTGCGGAATTTGTGTCACTGAACAAAAACTCCGAAGCGGGCGTCTATGCCTGGGTGAAGAGTTCCCTCGGCGGTCGCTGGGCCTTTATCTCCGCCTACACCTACTGGTTCGTGAACCTCTTCTTCTTCACCTCCTTGCTGCCGCGGGTCATCGCCTACGCCTCCTATGCCTTCCTCGGCTACGAGTACATTCTCACCCCGGTGGCGACCACGGCATTGAGCATGGTGCTGTTCGCCTTTGCCACCTACGTCTCCACCAACGGCGCCAAGATGCTCGGCCCCATCACCTCGGTGACCTCGTCCCTGATGCTGCTGCTGACCCTCTCCTACATTCTGCTGGCGGGTGCGGCACTGGTGGGCGGCGTGCAACCGGCCGACCCCATCACGGTCGAGGCCATGATCCCCGATTTCAGCTGGGCCTTCCTCGGCATCACTACCTGGATCTTCATGGCAGCCGGTGGCGCCGAGTCGGTGGCGGTCTACGTCAATGACGTGAAAGGGGGCTCCAAGTCCTTCGTCAAGGTGATCATCGTCGCCGGGATCTTTATCGGGGTGCTCTACTCCATCGCATCGCTGTTGATCAACGTGTTCGTCCACAGCGACACCCTGAAATACACCGGCGGCTCGGTGCAGGTGTTCGAGGGACTGGCGGCCTACTTCGGCCTGCCGGAGATCCTGATGAACCGCTTCGTCGGGCTGGTCTCCTTTACCGCCATGTTCGGCTCCCTGCTGATGTGGACGGCGACCCCGGTGAAGATCTTCTTCTCCGAGATCCCGGCCGGCATCTTCGGCAAGAAGACCGTCGAGCTGAACGAGAACGGCGTGCCCGCCCGCGCAGCCTGGATCCAGTACCTCATCGTGCTGCCGCTGATGGTGATCCCGACCCTGGGCTCCAACACCGCGCAGGATCTGATGAACACCGTCATCAACATGACCGCCGCCGCCTCCATGCTGCCGCCGCTGTTCATCATGCTGGCCTACCTCAATCTGCGCCTGAAGCTCGACCACCTGCCGCGGGAGTTCAAGATGGGTTCGCGCACCACCGGCATCGCCGTGGTGTCGGTGTTGATAGCCATCTTCTCGGTGGGCTTCCTCGCCTCCACCTTCCCGACCGGCGCCGACATCATGACCATCGTCTTCTACAACGTCGGCGGGATCGTGATCTTCCTCGGCTTCGCCTGGTGGAAGTACAACCGCTACGAGGCCTCCCTCAGCGCCGAGGCGCGTGCGAAAGAGGCCCAGCCGGCGGCGCAGATCGCCATGCAGACGCCATAGGCACTGCATTGACTCCCAATCAAACCGGGTGGCCGTTGGCCACCCGCAAACCGTTGAACCAGAAAAGGAAAAGAGAATGAGCGAGACGATCGAGTTTGCCGAATTCAAGCGGGTCGAGATGAAGGTGGGCAAGGTGCTGGAGGTGGTGCGCCACCCCGGGGCTGACAAACTCTATATCGTCCAGATCGACGTGGGGGGCGAGCGGCCGCTGCAGACCGTCACCAGTCTGGTGCCCTACTACAGCGAAGATGAGCTGATGGGCAGCGAGGTAGTTGTGCTGACCAACCTCCAGCCCACCAGGATGCGCGGCGAGCGTTCCGAGTGCATGTTGCTCTGCGCCGAGACCCCGGACGAGAGCCAGAGCGTGCTGTTGCAGCCGCGGGTGCCGATGGCGCCGGGCACCCCGATCGTCTGACTGGTATTGCGAGCCGGTGCGGGAGACTGCACCGGTTCACCAACGAGGCCGCCCACGCGGCCCGATCATAACAAGAGAGTAAAGCGCGGGGCCGACAGACCCTTGCCGAACACATCACAGAGTCACAGCGCTCCCCGCAGGGGGCGCGAGTCCACTGGAGGACACCATGTCTGAATCCGTACGCGGCACCATAGGCAAGTTTGCCCTGTTGTCGATGACCTTTGCCGCCGTGTTCAACGTGCGCAACATCGTCAACAACAACATCGAGCTGGGGCTCAGCTCCGCCCCCATCTTCCTGCTGGCGACCCTGGTCTACTTCATCCCGTTCGTCTTCATCATCGCCGAGTTCGTCTCGGCCAACAAAAACTCCGAGTCGGGGATGTACGACTGGCTCAAGAAGCCGCTCGGCACCCGGATGGCCTATCTGGGCTCGTTTCTTTACTGGTTCGTGAACCTGTTCTGGTTCGTCTCTCTGTTGCCCAATGTCATCGCCTACGCCTCCTACGCCATGCTGGGCTATGAGTACAGCTTCTCGCCCATGGTCACCTCGATCATCTCCATCGTGCTGTTCGCGGCGGCGACCCACATCTCGACCAAGGGGGCGAGCTGGCTCGGCAAGATTGCCGAGATCGTGGCCTACGGGGTGTTTGCGCTGTTCGCCATCTATGTGCTGGGCGCGCTGATGGCCCTGAGTGGCGATCATGTGCCGGCCCAGCCCATCACGCTGGAGGCGATGACTCCCACCGTCAACTGGGCGACGCTGGGTATCATGTGCTGGATCTTCCAGGCGGCGGGCGGTGCCGAGACGGCCGCGGCCTACCTCAATGACGTGAAGGGGGGCCAGAAGTCCTTCATCAAGGTGATCATCAGTGCGGGCATCGTCATCGGTGCCATGTATGCGGTCGGTTCCCTGCTGGTGAACGTGTTCGTGCCGCGCGAGAGCCTCACCTATGCCGGCGGCATGGTGGAGATCTTCACCGGCATGGCGCAGTATTTCGGGCTCTCCGAGGCGCTGGTGGGCCGCTTCGTCGGCGTGGTGCTGTTTATCGCCATGTTCGGCTCCATGATGATGTGGACCTCGGCGCCGGTGAAGATCCACTTCTCCGAGATCCCGCAGGGGGTTTACGGCGAGAAGACCACCCAGCTCAACGAGCACGGCGTGCCGGTGCGCGCCGCCTGGTGGCAGTTTGTCTTCGTGTTCGTGATGCTGGTGGTCAACGGCTTCGGCTCCGAGTCGGTGCAGCAGATGATGAACACCGCCATCAACCTCACCGCCGGTACCGCCATGCTGCCGCCCATCTTCATCATGGTGGCCTACTTCGTGTTCCGCTGGAAACATGACGACACCCCGCGCGAGTTCCGCATGGGATCGCGCAAGTTCGGGATGGGGGTGGTGTCGGTGCTGATCGCCATCTTCGTGGTGAGCATGAGTGCCTCTGCCTTCCCGAGCGGGGTGGATCTGGTGCGCGCCTTCTTCATCAACGTCTTCATGACCGCGGTCTTCTCGGCGCTGGCCTACTGGTGGATCTCCCGCTTCGAGAAGCGCCAGGCCCGCAAGCAGGCAACCGGCACAGCCGGCGGCAAGCTGGTCAAGCAGAGTTGAAGCACAAGGCTGGCCGGATCCGGTGGCCAGCCGGGCTTGCTTAATTTCCGGCAGATAAAGGGGGGTCGCTCAACTTTGCGCCTCCCGCTTATCGGGGTAAGCTGGGGGTTCGTTTCAACAGGAGCTGTGCCACAGCTCCTGTTGTGTTTCCTGTCGTCCCCGATCACCGGCCCCGCGCGGGGACGGGATCTGCTTTCACCGGAGACCGCTCGTGCGTCTGGATCCCTTTACCTCTGTACTGATTGTGGTGGTCGCGCTGGCCTCCTTCTTCCCCTGCGAGGGGCAGGTGGCCGTCTGGTTCGGTCTGCTGACCAAGCTGGCGGTGGCGCTGCTGTTCTTCATGCATGGCGCCAAGCTGTCGCGCCAGAACCTGCTGGCGGGCCTCGGCCACTGGCGGCTGCACCTGGTGGTGATGGCCAGCACTTTCGTGCTGTTTCCACTGCTGGGGCTGCTGCTCACGCCACTGGTACCCCACTGGCTGAGCCCGGCCATCTACCTCGGTTTCCTCTACCTGTGCGCCCTGCCGGCCACCGTGCAGTCGGCCATCGCCTTCACCTCGATGGCCGGCGGCAATGTGTCGGCGGCGGTGTGCAGCGCCTCGGCCTCCAGCATCCTCGGTATCTTCCTCTCGCCAGTGCTGGTGGGGCTGATGATCAATGTGCAGGGGGAGGGGGTCGATACCTGGCACTCCATTCAGGCCATCATGGTGCAGCTGATGCTGCCATTCGTGGTGGGCCACCTGTCGCGCCCGCTCATCGGCCGCTGGGTCGACAGCCACCGGCCGCTCATTGGCAAGCTGGACCAGAGCTCCATCCTGCTGGTGGTCTATGTGGCCTTCAGCGAGGCGGTGGTGCAGGGGATCTGGCATCAGGTGGGCTGGTACGATCTGGCCAGCATCGTGCTGCTGAGCTGCGTGCTGCTGGCACTGGTGCTGGGCTGGAACGTCTGGATCAGCCGTCGCCTCGGCTTCAACAGGGCGGACGAGATCACCATCGTCTTCTGCGGCTCCAAGAAGAGCCTGGCCAACGGGGTGCCCATGGCCAACGTCATGTTCCCGGCCGCCAGTGTCGGGGTCATGGTGCTGCCGCTGATGATCTTCCACCAGATCCAGCTGATGGTGTGCGCCGTGCTGGCGCGCCGCTATCACGAGCAGGAGGCCGTGTCCCAGGTTCAGCAGGGGTAAGCGGTCCGGATGAAAGGAGAGGGAGGCCATGGGCCTCCCTCTTTTGTTTGCTGCCTCGTCAGCGTTTGCGCCAGACGGTGAGCTGGGCCACCGTGTGCTGGTACTTGCGGGCGGTTTCGCGGATGACGAAGGGGACGTCCCGCGGGGGCATGTGCTCCTCGAATTCCGCCGCCAGCAGACGCTGCAGCGCCTGATAGGTGCCGAGTGCCTCGCCGTTCTCGCGCACACCGCCGAGCCAGTTGGCCTTGGGGGTGTAGTCGGTCAGCCAGGTGTAGGGGCTGGTGAGCACCAGCAGGCCGCCGCTGCGCAGTCTGGGCGCAATGTCCCGCAGGAAGCGGGCGGGTTCCCGCAGCCGGTCGATCAGATTGGAGGCGAGCACCAGGTCGTAGTCGCCGTACCTGGGCTTGAGGTTGCAGGCATCCCCCTGGCTGAAGTGGACGCGATCGGTCTGCTCGCGGCCGAGCTCATGGCGGGAGAGCCGTGCCTCGCAATACTCCACCAGCTCCCCTTCCACCGGCACCGCGTAGCGGAAGCTGTCCTGGCTGGCGAGCGCCAGTGCCACGTCGATGAAGCGGGCCGAGTAGTCGACCCCGTCCACGTGGGCGAAGCGGCGCGCCAGTTCGAAGCTGGCGCGGCCGGTGGCGCAGCCGATGTCGAGCGCCCGCTCATGGCGGCCGCACAGCTCGCTGGCCAGGCCGGCCAGGGTCTGGGCGTAGTTGGCGACCCCGAAGTGGGTCGGTCCGTACTGGAAGTCGAGATACTGAGCGACCAGCGTGTCGGTCTCGTAGGGATTCACGATAACGGGTTCCTGATAGCGGGAGACCAGATAGCGGAAACCCGCATGCTGGAAGAAGTGACGGCGGAAGGCGTAGCGGGAGGACTTGAGCGCCTCGTTGCCGGTGCTGATCCAGCTCCCACCCTTGATCAGGGTGTGCTTGCCGTCGAAGGTGGGGGTGGAGAAGTCGTCGTAGAGGGGATGCACCTTGAACCCCTCGAAGCCGTCGATGGCGGTGCTGGTCCATTGCCAGACGTTGCCCACCAGATCGAAGAAGCTGCCCTGCGGGCAGGCATCCACCGGACAGGACGACGCGAAGCGGGCCAGGTTGATGTTGCCGGGCGCCTCGATCCAGTCCGGCTGATCGCCGGCCAGCTGTTCGCGCAGCAGCATCCACTCCGCCTCGCTCGGCAACTGGACGGGCAGCCCGGTCTGGGCCGCCTGCCAGCGACAGAAGGCGGCGGCCTCCAGCTGGTTCACCTCCACCGGCCAGTCCCAGGGCATAGGGACCTGCTCGGTCATCAGCCGCAGTTGCAGTTGCTCGGGTTCGAGGGGGTCGCCGACCCAGAAGGTGGGCATGCGGGCCCTGGCATACTGGCGCCAGCCCCAGCCTTCGTCATCCCACCAGGCACAGGTCTCGTAGCCGCCCGCCTGCACGAAGTCGAAAAATTCTGCGTTGCTCACCAGCATGCGGCTGGCCTGGAAGGGGGCCAGTTCGATGTGGCGCTCGCCGTATTCGTTGTCCCAGCCGTAGGTGGCGTCCTGTTTGCCGAGCCGTACCCGGCCGCCGGCGACCGGCAGCAGGCTGTTGGCGGGCACCTCATCACGGCGATGGCGCGCCTCGGGGCAGACCGGCCACTGGGGCTGGCTGCGCACCCAGGCCAGCGGCAGCTGGCGGATCAGCACGCTGGAGGTCTCGAGGTGGATGCGCTCGTGCTCTATCCCCATCAATATGACCCAGGCCGGGCTCTGCCAGTCGATGGGCAGGGTCAGCGGCATCCGCTCGATGAAATCACACACCAGGGCGCGCACCCGGCCGCGATAGTCGCGCAGCTCGCTGACGGAGGGCCAGTCATAGTGGGTTTCATCGAGATCGTCCCAACTCATCTCGTCCACCCCGATGGCGACCATGGCCTCGATGCGGGCGTCGAGCCGGCCCTCGATGAGGCGGGCCGCCAGCAGCTTGTTGATGAAGAAGGCGGCGGTGTGGCCGTAGTAGAAGATGAGCGGGTGGCGCAGGGGGATCGCCTTGTCAAACCAGGCGCGATCGTCGGCCAGGCAGTCGAACAGCGAGTCGTAGAGATCGAAGGTCTGGCAGAAGTAGGCGAGCAGCTCGCGGCGCTTGTGTTCGGGATCGCTGCCGGTCAGCAGCGGGGTGCGGGTCGGTTCCGGCAGGCCGGTGGCGGTGGAATAGAGAAGAGTGGCTTGGGTCACGCTCTGACTCCTTGTTGGCAGTGAAGACTGACAAGACAGTGGTAATGGCATTACCGCAATGGAGAGCTTTGTACGCACAAGGTACCACTATTGGCTCAACAGACCGGCTCGGCAACCAAAAACTTCCACGGCTTGTCAGCATAGCGACCCCGCGAACGGCTCGCCAATCGGTCGTCCACCTGCCCGTTCGGGGATGGTCAGATTCGCCAGATTATGGTCTGAATGACTCTCTGTTTGTTGTGCTCATGTAGCGTAAAAATTGATATTTTCTTGTAAATCATGCAGTTGATTAACTGGCACAGGCTTTGCGATGGATGCTGACCAAGGGGCCACGACTGGCCAATACACAATGAGGAGAGTGGCGATGAAATGGATGATGGGCGTGGTGCTGGCGGTCGGGCTCAGCGGGTGCAGCTGGCTGGATGATACCCGGGTGAGCGGGACGGGGGCCGTGATCGAGCAGCAGCACGGGGTGGGCCGGCAGGTGACCCGGGTGCTGACCGGGGTGCCTGCCAGCGTCCATCTGGTGGCCGGCGAGCCGCGCGGATTGCGCATCCGTGGGCAGGAGAACCTGCTGCCCTACCTGGTGCTGAGCGAGCGGGGCGACAAGCTGGAGATCGAGGTGAAGGACGGTTACCGGCTCGACCCGACCGAGCCGCTGGAGATCACCATTACCCTGCCCGCGCTCCATGAGCTGGCGCTGGCAGGGGTCGCCAACGGCGAGCTGCGCGGCTTCAAGGGGGAGGCGCTGGTGCTGTCGGTGGCCGGGGTCGGTGACATCATCGCCGACGGGCTCGAGCTGGATCGGCTGGAGGGCAACATCGCGGGCGCCGGCAGCCTGGATCTGGGGAACAGCACGGCCAGGGCGGTCGAGCTCAACATCGCCGGCTCGGGGGATGTACTGGGGGCCGAGCTGAAGGGGCGCGAGGTGGAGGTCAATATCGCCGGCAGCGGCGACGTGGAGGTTCGGGCCCAAGAGCGGCTCAAGGTGGGCATCGCCGGCTCGGGCTCGGTCAGCTACTGGGGTGACCCTGTGCTGCAGAGCGAGATCGCCGGCTCCGGCGAGGTGAGCCGGCAGGGCAGCTGAATGGTTTTGTCCACCGAGCAGAAAAAAACAGGCCCGTCACGGGCCTGTTTCAATCAGAGGTGGCGGGCGTGAAAGCGCAGGTGCGCCTCGATGAAGCTCGCCACGAAGTAGTAGCTGTGATCGTACCCGGGGTGGCGGTTGAGCTCCAGCGGCCACTCCTTGCCGGCGGCCGCATCGGCCAGGGCGTCGATGTGCAGCTGTTCGGCCAGGAAGGGATCGTCCAGCCCCACGTCCACCAGGGTCGGCAGCGGCGTCACCGGGTGGTGGCGCAGCAGCTGGCAGGCGTCCCACTCCTGCCACAGCAAGGGGTTGTTGCCGAGGTAGGCGCCGAGTGCCTTCTGGCCCCAGGGGCAGCGGCTCGGGTGGCTGATGGGGCTGAAGGCCGACACCGAGCGGTAGCGACCGGGTTCGCGCAGGGCGGCGATGAGCGCCCCGTGGCCGCCCATGGAGTGGCCGCTGATGGCGCGCTTCGTCGAGACCGGGAAGTGGGTCTCGATGAGCTCGGGCAGCTCGCGGGTGACGTAGTCGTACATCTGGTAGTGATCGCGCCAGGGATGCTGGGTGGCGTTGACGTAGAAGCCGGCGCCCATGCCGAGATCGTAACCGGGGTCGTCCGCCACGTCTTCACCGCGCGGGCTGGTGTCCGGTGCCACCAGAGCGATGCCGAGCTCGGCGGCGATGCGCTGGGCGCCCGCCTTCTGCATGAAGTTTTCATCGGTACAGGTGAGGCCGGAGAGCCAGTAGAGCACGGGTACCTTCTGGCCGGTGAGGGCCTGGGGCGGCAGATAGATGGCGAAGCGCATCTCGCAACCTAGCACCTCGGAGGCGTGGCTGTAGCGCTTGTGCCAGCCGCCGAAGCTCTTGTTGCTGCTGATTATGTCCAGATTCATCGGGGGAACTCCTGCACCCCGCCCACGGTGGTGGGCGGGGTGATCATGCTCAGTAGTGGATGACGCTGCGGATGCTCTTGCCTTCGTGCATCAGATCGAACGCCTCGTTGATCTGCTCAAGCCCCATGGTGTGGGTGATGAAGTCGTCCAGCTTGAATTCACCCTGCATGTAGCGCTGCACGTAGCTCGGCAGCTCGCTGCGACCGCGCACGCCGCCGAAGGCGCTGCCGCGCCAGACCCGGCCGGTGACCAGCTGGAACGGACGGGTGCTGATCTCCTGGCCGGCGCCGGCCACGCCGATGATGACCGACTCGCCCCAGCCCTTGTGGCAGCACTCGAGCGCCGCTCGCATCACCTTGACGTTGCCGATGCACTCGAACGAGAAGTCGACGCCGCCGTCGGTCAGCTCGACGATCACCTCCTGGATGGGCTTGTCATAGTCGTTCGGGTTGATGCAGTCGGTGGCGCCCAGCTTGCGGGCCAGTTCGAACTTGCTCTCGTTGATGTCGATGGCGATGATGCGGCCGGCCTTGGCCAGGCGAGCGCCGATCACCGCGGAGAGGCCGATGCCGCCCAGCCCGAAGATGGCGACGCTCTCACCCTCTTTCACCTTGGCGGTGTTCATCACGGCGCCGATGCCGGTGGTGACGCCGCAGCCGAGCAGACAGACCTCTTCCAGCGGGGCGGCCGGGTCCACCTTGGCGATGGAGATCTCGGGCAGTACCGTGTATTCGCTGAAGGTGGAGGTGCCCATGTAGTGATAGATGGGCTGGCCATCCTTGGAGAAGCGGGTGGTACCATCCGGCATCAGCCCCTTGCCCTGGGTGGCGCGGATCTTCTGGCACAGGTTGGTCTTGCCGGATTTGCAGAACTTGCACTCGCCGCACTCGGGGGTGTAGAGCGGGATCACGTGATCGCCCACCTTGACGCTGGTGACGCCCTCGCCGACGGATTCGACGATGCCGCCCCCCTCGTGACCGAGGATGCAGGGGAAGACCCCTTCCGGATCTTCACCGGAGAGGGTGAAGGCATCGGTGTGACAGACGCCGGTGGCGACGATGCGCACCCGCACTTCGCCCGCCTGGGGCGGCATGACCTCGACTTCTTCGATGGAGAGGGGCTGGCCCGGGCCCCAGGCGATGGCGGCCTTACACTTGATGCTTTGAACCTGTGCCATGACGGATGTCCTTATTGTTGAGCAGGGTGAGGTGAATGGGTTCGGACATCCAGTGTAGTTTCCCGCTTATTTGGTGATAATAAGGCGAAATCTGAAATCACTTTTACAGACAGGTAATAATGTTCGGCTGGGAAGGGATCTGTGAATTTGTCAGCGTGGCGGAGCAGGGGGGCTTTACCCCGGCGGCGCGCAAGCTGGGGGTGTCGGTGGCGCAAGTCAGCCGGCAGGTGGCGCAGCTGGAGGATCGGCTGCAGGCCAAGCTGCTGCTGCGCACCACCCGTCAGGTGCGGCTCACCGAGCTTGGCGAGATCTACTATCGCCACTGCCGCCAACTGCTGGACAACCTCTACGAGGCGGAGCTGGCGGTGGGGCGCCATCAGGCGGTGCCGCAGGGCACTCTGCGCATCACGGCCCCGGTCTCCTACGGCGAGAGCCGCATCGCCCCGCTGGTGAACGACTTCATGGTGCGCTTTCCCCAGCTGGAGGTGACCCTCAACCTCACCAACCAGCTTCTGGATCTGGTGCACGAGGGCTACGATCTGGCGCTGCGGCTCGGCCACCTCAAGGACTCCAGCCTGGTGGCGCGCAAGCTGGCGCAGCGGGTGCCCTATGTGTGCGCCTCGCCCGCCTACACCGCCCGCCACGGCATGCCCAACAGCCTCTCCGAGCTCACCCGCCACACCTGTCTGGTGGGCAACAGCGACGAGTGGCACTTCACCCTGGATGGCCGCCCCCACAGCGTGCGGGTGCACGGTCTGCTGCACTGCAACAGCGGCCACGCCCTGCTGGATGCGGCGCTCAAGGGGATCGGCATCATCCAGCTGCCGGACTACTACGTGAGCGACCATCTGGCCCACGGCGAGCTTATCGAGCTGCTGCCCGAGCTGCGCGCACCGGCGGAGGGGATCTGGGCCCTCTATCCCCACAACCGCCATCTCTCTCCCAAGGTGCGGCTGCTGGTGGACTATCTGGCGGAGCGGCTGAGCGATCCCCATCAGCCTGCGCTGGTACGCCCCGTCGGCTGACCTCAGCTGAATAAAAAAGGCCCGCATGTGCGGGCCTTTTGCATGGCATGAAGGGCGGGACTATTCCCGCTCCTTGACGTAGGGGGTGCCGAGCGCCTTGGGTGCCACCGCCTTGCCGATGAAGCCGGCCAGCAGGAACACGGTCAGGATGTAGGGCAGTGCCTCGATGGCCTGCACCGGGATCGGGAAACCGCCGATGCTGACCCCTTGCAGCCGGATGGCGACCGCATCGAGGAAGCCGAACAGCAGGCAGGCCGCCATGGCGTTCCAGGGGCGCCACTTGCCGAACACCAGCGCCGCCAGCGCCATGAAGCCCTTGCCCGCGCTCATGTTGGGGATGAACTGGGCGGTCTGGGCCACTGCCAGGTAGGTGCCGCCGATACCGGCCAGCAGGCCGCCGATGATGAGCGCGGTGTAGCGCATGCGCACCACCGAGATACCGGCGGTGTCGACCGCTGCCGGGGCCTCGCCCACCGCCCGCAGGCGCAGGCCGAAGCGGGTACGGAACAGCACCCACCAGGCCAGCGGCACGGCGGCAAACGCCACGTACTCCAGCAGGGAGTGGCCGCTCAGCAGCTCGCTGTAGAGCTGGCCGATGACCGGCACGTCATACAGCTCCTTGGCATAGGGCAGGTCGATGGGGGCGAAGCGGGCCGCGCCGGACAGTGCCGGGGTCTGGCCGCCCTGATCGAACCAGTAACGGCCCAGGGTGACGGTCAGGCCGGCCGCCAGGATGTTGATGGCCATGCCGCTCACCACCTGATCACCGCGGTGGGTGATGGTGGCAAAGCCGTGCATCAGGGCGAACAGGATGGAGACACCCACCCCGGCACCCAGCCCAATCCAGGCAGAGCCGGAGACGGCTGCCGCCGCCGCGCTGGCGAACGCCGCCGCCAGCAGCTTGCCCTCCAGGGCGATGTTGACCACCCCGGAGCGCTCGCAGAACATGCCGGCCATGGCCGCCAGGATCAGCGGCGGCGCGGTGCGGATGGTGGCATCCAGCATCAGGATCAGAATTTCAAACATGGTGATACCCCTTCACTGTCAGGCTCGGCGACATCAGGATCTTGATTTCACTCATGATCAGGCCCCCTTGACTTGCGCAGAGCGGTTGGCAAACGCCAGATAGAGCTGCTCGATGCGCGGACGCATCATGTGCTCAAGGGCGCCACAGAACAGGATCACCAGACCCTGCAACACCACCACTATGTTGCGGTCCACCCCGAACTCGAAGCTGAGCTCGGCGCCGCCCTGATAGAGGAAGCCGAACAGCAGGCTGGCGATGATGACGCCGACCGGGTGGTTGCGCCCCATCAGCGCCACCGCAATGCCGGTGAAGCCGAAGCCTTCCACGAAGTTGAGCTTGATCTGGTGCAGTTCACCCTGCAGCACGTTGAGGGCGAAGAAGCCCGACAGCATGCCGGAGATCACCATGGCCAGGATCACCACCTTGGGATAGGAGATGCCGGCATAGGCGGACGCACTCTGGCTGGCGCCGACCGAGCGGATCTCGTAGCCCCAGCGGGTATGCCAGATGAAGACCCACACCAGGGCCGCGCAGAGCAGTGCCCAGAAGAAGCTGATATTGAGCGGGCTGTTCGACATCTCCATGCCGAATGCCCCCGCCAGTTCGCTCATCTTCGGCAGCCAGCTCGCCTCGGCAAACACCTTGCTCTCGGTGGCCATGGAGCCCGCCGGCTTGAACACCTCGACCAGCAGGTAGGCCATCAGGGAGGCGGCGATGAAGTTGAACATGATGGTGGTGATGACGATGTGGCTGCCGCGCTTGGCTTGCAGCCAGGCCGGGATGAAGGCCCAGGCCGCACCGAACAGGCCGCCAGCGATGATGGCCAGCGGCAGCAGCAGGGCGAACGGCAGGGAATCACCCAGCAGCAGACAGACCAGACCGACGCCGAGGCCGCCGATATAGGCCTGCCCTTCGCCACCGATGTTGAACAGACCGGCGTGGAAGGCCACCGCCACCGACAGACCGGTAAAGATGAAGCCGGTCGCGTAGTAGAGGGTGAAACCGACCCCTTCACCGGTGCCGAAGGCGCCGTACCACATGATCTCGGCGGCATCGACCGGGTTGATGTCGAGGTAGTAGAACAGGATGGCCGACACCAGGAAGGCCAGCAGGATGTTGACCGCGGGCAGTACGCCCACGGAGATCCAGGCAGGGATACGTGCTTGGCTCATGGGCGAGCCTCCTTGGCAATCTGGTCGGTGACGGGGGTGTTGACCATCAGCAGGCCGAATCCGTTACAAGTGGCTGTGAGCTTCATGATGTGGCTCCTTGTGATTGGCTTGCCGCCACGTCGTCAGGAACTATGTTCGCCATCATCAGACCGATGGTGCGTTCATCCGCCTTGGCGGCATCCAGCTCACCGACGATGCGACCGTCGGCGATGACTAGGATGCGGTCAGAGAGGCTCATGATCTCGTCCAGCTCCACCGAGACCAGCAACACTGCCTTGCCCTTGTCGCGCATGGCGATGATCTGCTGGTGGATGTACTCGATGGCGCCGATGTCGACCCCGCGGGTCGGCTGGCCGATCAGCAGTACGTCCGGGTCCTGCTCCACTTCCCGGGCGATCACCAGCTTCTGCTGGTTGCCGCCGGAGAAGTTGGCGGTCTTGTGCTCGGGATGGGGCGGGCGCACGTCCCACTTGTCCATCTTGGCCTGGCAATCCTGCAGGATCGCCTCTTTGTTCTGCAGCCAGCCCTTGTTGTACTGGGGACGGCGGTGATAGCCGAGGATGAAGGCCTCTTTCGCCTCGAAGCGGTTGATGAGACCCATCTTGTGTCTGTCTTCCGGCACGTGGCCGAGACCGAAGTTGCGCACCCGCTCCGGGTCGGCCGGGTGGCTCACGCTCACTTCGTGGGCCTGGCCGCCGCCGGTGATGGTGAAGCTGCCCTTGCTTGGCTTGAGGATGCCGCCGAGCAGGCTGAGCAGTTCGGACTGGCCGTTGCCGGAGACGCCGGCGATGCCGACCACTTCACCGGCCCGCACCTCGAAGCTGACGGATTTGACCCGCTCCACCCTGGCGTCGTCCACATAGCTGAGGCCATCGACCTTGAGCTTGGCGTCGCCAGGCTGGGTCGGCCCCTTGTCGACCTTGAGGCGCACCTTGCGGCCCACCATCAGTTCGGCCAGCTGCTCCTTGTCGGTATCCTTGGTGGCGACGTGGGCCACCATTTCACCCCGGCGCATGATGGAGACCTGATCGGTGATGGCCAGGATCTCGCGCAGCTTGTGGGTGATGAGGATGATGGTGGCGCCCTGATCGCGCAGCTTCTTGAGCACCTCGAACAGGTGATCCGCCTCTTGCGGGGTCAGTACCCCGGTCGGCTCGTCCAGGATCAGGATGCGGGCGCCGCGATAGAGCGCCTTGAGGATCTCGACCCGCTGTTGCAGGCCCACCGGCAGATCCTCGACCTTTTCGTGCAGCGGCACTTCGAGACCATAGTCCCGTGCCAGCTCGCCCAGCAGCTTTTCGGCCGCCGCCAGGCTCTTGCCCAGGTGCCAGCCGTTTTCCGCGCCGAGAATGACGTTTTCCAAAACCGTGAAGTTGTTCACCAGCATGAAGTGCTGGTGCACCATGCCCACGCCTGCGGCAATCGCATCTTGTGAGCCATGGGGTTTGAACGGGTTGCCGTCGATGAACATCTCGCCTTTGTCGGCGTGGTAGAAACCGTAGATGATGCTCATCAGGGTCGACTTGCCGGCGCCATTTTCGCCGACGATACCGTGAATGCTGCCTTTACGAACCTTAAGGTCGATCTGCTTGTTGGCGTACACTTCGCCAAACCGCTTATCGATACCCCTTAATTCGATGGCATAGCGATCTGTCTGGTCCATGATGCAGTCCTTGCGGGTCATGAAAAGAGACTAAAAACCGGCCCGTGCGGGCCGGTCGTTGGGTTGAGAGTAGTAGCGGTTACTCAGTATTTGCAGGTGCTGTCGCTCATGTAGTCGTGCACCTTGACCTTGCCGGAGATGATTTCGGCCTTGATGGCGTCCACCTTGGCTTTCATCTCGGGGGTGATCAGCTTCTCGTTGTCTTTGTCGAGTGCCCAATCCACACCACCCTCGGCCAGGCCCAGGTTCTTGATACCCGGTTTCCAGGTGCCCTTGGCGGCGTCATCCCAGGTCTGGTAGGCGGCCAGGCCAACCGACTTGACCATGGAGGTCAGCATGGTGCCCGGTTGCAGGTGGTTCTGGTTGGAATCCACGCCGATGGCCAGCTTGCCTTCGTCCTTGGCTGCCTGGTAAACACCGATGCCGGTACCGCCGGCGGCGGCATAGACTACGTCGGCGCCCTTGGCGAACTGGGACTTGGCGAGTTCAGCACCCTTGGCCGGGTCAGCAAACGCCGCTGGGGTGGAGCCGGTCATGTTCTGGAACACTTCGATCTTCGGATTGACGTACTTGGCACCCTGCTCGTAGCCGCACTCGAACTTGCGGATCAGCGGGATGTCCATGCCGCCCACGAAGCCGACCTTGCCGGTCTTGGAGGCGATGGCAGCCAGGGCGCCCACCAGGAAGGAACCTTCATGCTCCTTGAAGATGACGGACTGGACGTTCGGCTTGTCGACCACCATGTCGATGATGGTGAACTGGGTTTTCGGGAACTCGGTCGCTACCTTCTCTACCGCGGAACCCATGTTGAAGCCGACGGCCACGATCGGGCCATTGCCACGGCTGGCCAGACGACGCAGACCCTGCTCACGCTGGGCTTCGTTCTGGGGTTCGAACTCCTTGACCTTGACGCCTTTGTCTTTGTTGTAGACTTCGACGCCATTGCGGAACACGGCTTCGTTGAACGATTTGTCGAATTTGCCTGCGGTGTCGTAGATGACGGCGGGCTGGGAGGCTGCCTGGGCAGAAAGGGCAGCGAGAGTGAGGGCGGCAACGGTGGCCAGCTTGAGCACTTTAGTCACGATCGTATCCTTGATTGTTATGTGAGGGTCCACAACCTGCCGGGGCAGGCCATAAAGCACGCTGGCTAACTGTAAGTGAGCCACGGTGTGGGTCAAGGAGATCATAAAGGAAAAACGTTTGCGTTAACGGTTTGAAATATAAGCAAATCGCTTTATAAGTGGTTGTTTTGATGCCTGTTTTCAGATTTAAATTCTGTGAATAATTAGCTCCAAATGACATTTCTGTTTGTATTCATAAGGTTATAAGCAAGCGTTTTCTTCAAATTGTACAAAAAGTGGCTTCCAATGGTGCCAACTGATGGATTTTTCTCGGTTGGAACGCCTCATCCTCGGTGGCAATAAACCGGCTTGCAGCGATCACCGACAAGCCGATTTGGTCTGTGGCGCCGCAGGTCGTATAATCCCCGCCTGTATAAATAAACAGGAGTGGTGATGGACGTTTCAACCCTGCTCGACGGGCTCAATGACAAGCAAAGAGACGCGGTGGCGGCCCCCCGTTGCAACCTGCTGGTGCTGGCCGGTGCCGGTTCGGGCAAGACCCGGGTGCTGGTGCACCGTATCGCCTGGCTGATGCAGGTGGAACGCTGTTCACCCTTCTCCATCATCGCGGTCACCTTTACCAACAAGGCGGCGGCCGAGATGCGTGGCCGGGTCGAGAAAGTGATCGGTGACGGCGTGCGCGGCATGTGGATCGGCACCTTCCACGGCATCGCTCACCGATTGCTGCGGGCCCACCATCTGGATGCGGGGCTGCCGCAGGATTTCCAGATCCTCGACTCCGATGACCAGTACCGCCTCATTCGCCGGGTGCTCAAGGCGCTCAACCTCGACGAGAAGCACTGGGCCCCGCGCGCCGTGATGGGCTACATCAACGGCAAGAAGGACGAGGGGCTGCGCCCCGGCGACATCGACCTCTACGGCGACCCCGTCACCCGCACCTATCAGCAGATCTACAAGACCTATCAGGAGACCTGCGATCGCTCCGGGCTGGTGGATTTTGCAGAACTCCTGCTGCGCGCCCACGAGCTGTGGCTCAACAAGCCGCACATCCTCGAGCACTACCGCGACCGCTTCCAGAACATCCTGGTGGACGAGTTCCAGGATACCAACGGCATTCAGTACGCCTGGCTGCGCATGCTGGCAGGGGATTCCGGCAAGGTGATGATCGTCGGCGACGATGACCAGTCCATCTACGGCTGGCGCGGCGCCAAGATCGAGAACATCCAGCGCTTCCTGACCGACTATCAGGGGGCCGAGACCATCCGCCTCGAGCAGAACTACCGCTCCACCGCCAATATCCTGAAAGCCGCCAACTGCGTCATCGCCAACAACGCCGAGCGCCTTGGCAAGGAGCTGTGGACCGAGGGGGCTGAGGGCGAGCCGATCTCCCTCTACGCCGCCTTCAACGAGGTGGACGAGGCCCGCTTCGTGGTTGGCCGCCTCAAGGACTGGAAAGAGAAAGGTGGCTTGCTCGCCGACTGCGCCATCCTCTATCGCTCCAACGCCCAGTCGCGGGTGCTGGAAGAGGCGCTGATGCAGGACGCCATGCCGTACCGCATCTACGGCGGCCTGCGCTTCTTCGAGCGCCAGGAAATCAAAGACGCCATGGCCTACCTGCGCCTTATCAACAACCGTGGCGACGACGCCAGCTTCGAGCGGGTGGTCAACACCCCGACCCGTGGCATCGGCGATCGCACCCTCGAGATACTGCGCAACAACGCCCGCGATCAGGGCCAGAACCTGTGGCAATCGGCCAAGACCCTGCTCAATGACAAGGTGCTGACCGGCCGTGCCGGCAATGCGGTGCGCGGCTTTGTGGATCTCATCGACGCGCTGGAGGAGCAGGTTTCCCTGCTGCCACTGCACCAGCAGGCGGATATCGCCATCCAGCACTCCGGCCTCAAGGCCATGTATCTGGCGGAAAAAGGTGAGAAATCCCAGGCGCGGGTAGAGAACCTGGACGAACTGGTCACCGCCTGCCGTCAGTACCAGCGTCCGGATGAGCTGGAGGACATGAGCGATCTCTCCGCCTTCCTCGCCCACGCGGCGCTGGAATCCGGCGAGAATCAGGCGGACGAATATGCCGATGCGGTACAGCTGATGACCTTGCACAGCGCCAAGGGGCTGGAGTTCCCGCTGGTGCTGCTGGTCGGCGTGGAAGAGGGGATGTTCCCCAGCCAGCAATCCACCGAGGAGTCGGGACGGCTGGAAGAGGAACGGCGCCTCTGTTACGTGGGCATGACCCGCGCCATGGAGAAGCTCTACATCTGTTATGCGGAGAGCCGCCGCATCTACGGCCGCGAGATGTTCCACAAGCCGAGCCGCTTTATCCGCGAGATGCCCGCCGAGTGTCTGGAAGAGATCCGGCTGCGCACCCAGGTCAGCCGCCCCACCCAGTACGGCCGCTTTAGCCAGAACGAGGTGCAGCAGAGCTTCGACGCCAGCGGCATCAAGCTCGGCCAGCGAGTGCTCCATCCGAAATTCGGCGAAGGCATAGTGCTCAACTTCGAAGGGGTCGGCCAGCAGAGCCGGGTGCAGATCCAGTTCGACGACGTCGGCGCCAAGTGGCTGGTAACGGCGTATGCCAGATTGGAAGCGCTTTGATTTATTCGCTGTTTTATGTAACCAACCTGGCTTAGGCCGGGTTGGTTGCATCAACCCACCATCGTCAGAATAAACTTAATTATTCGGACGTTCGTCCTTCAACCCTAGGCGTGACTTGAATTTTTTTGGTATATCGCCTGAATATCCAACCAGTTCTTACCTCTGAGTCAACTATGGTTCTAATATATAACCAGCTTCTATTTGAATCTATTACCTCAACTACATCACCCATACTTAAAACACCAATCTCATCACTCTTTATTGAAGGCCCATCACGCAAATTCAAATTATTGCTAGTGACAACCCTAATGTTGTCACCGGCAATATCAAAAACATTTCTCCTAACCTCAACAGAAATGTCTCTACTAGATGTTATTTGTTTAAATGTCTCCCTCACAACATTTGTCTTTTCCATATATATAGTTGCAATGCAAGAGACTAGAAAAGGGAAGAAAAACATATTCAAGAAATAGAAGAGCACTTTTATAGCTTTTTCAGATAACTCTGAACTTCCAGTCTCATTAAATAAATGTTCTTCTATCTCATTTTTAGTATTTAAATCTAGCGCAAGCTCTGTTCCATCAAGTGATTTTTGTATTTTATCGAAAAAAACACTTTTATCCATTCTCTCTATTGATGAGAACATCCGTTTTTTTCTACCAATGCATAAGCTGATCACTTCCCGCTGCATAGATGGTGTCATCTTAAGCCAATTAAACCGCTCTTCTCTGCTACGAAAACATCCTTTACAGAAACCTTTGTGATTTATTTCGCATACCCCAATACATGGACTAGTTATTGGGAAGAATTCCAGCTGTTCCATATCAAGGCTCGACATCTATAGTATATAAACATAAATTAACATTATTGTTGATTTTTTAATATGAGAAATATTTTGATTGTGATCACACTTTGTAAAAGATAACAAGTAGAGGCGAAGTGCTATTGGTTCGCTTAGCGAGGCGTAATTGGGCTTATTTTATGAGACAGAAGCACCTTAAGGTGCTTCTGTTATTGTAGGTTTAAGCCCAAACAGAGGCTGTAGCAGAGTCATAAAACTCCACTTCAAGCCCTGAACGTTGCAAAAAAGCTAATGCATTTGCGCGAGTACGAGTATTACTCTGATTACTGGGGTCACCAAAGATACCGACATAAACCTTTGAAACTCTGCTCTTTTTGATTTGTTGAAATATATGCATGTCATTATCATCCATAGAATGACCATGTATATATAGAACTCCATCTAGGGATTTTAAAGATTGGTAACAGCGATTTAGATATGGATTGTGCTCTATTTTTTGAAGCTTTTTTTCGTGCGTTGGTTCAGATACAAAAAGAGGGAACCTACCTGCATCAAGATTATCTCGCACTTGGTCAACTATACCTATTCTTTCATCTCGAAAGTAAACATGCTTCTTGATATCTGTTCCTGTGTCATATAAGTGTAAGCCCCCATGAACAAAGAATATATTTTGATTTCTTTCTTGTGACCAATGTATACCGTCAAACCCATCAGTTTTGTTTAGATATCGGTAATTATCGATTTCAGGGTTGATTTTGTTGACTGCCCAATACAGCAATATATCGTAGTTCAGAGTAAAGATATTTTGAAATCCCCGGAGAAATGCCCGAACCGCTCTGAATTGAGCGTTAGTAACTTCACTCGGACGAAGTGGATGGCTACGAGATATCACATCAATCAATGATTCTTTTAGTCTCTCTTGATCATCTCGAATTCTTACCAGTGTATCAGCATCGATACCGTAAGCTTCCCCAACAATTTCAGCAGCAATTAGATTTTTCATTATTTGCTCAAAATCGCACGTTTCAAAACGCCTAAATATTGCTTTGATTTCTGCATCACGCTCACCAAAGTTAGCTCTTTCTAAGAGATGATCGTATCTGAAAATATCGGTATCCCAAGATTGAGAAAAACCATTGCCAAGAAGTATTGATGGAGTTACCCCCTCAGGAAGAGCATCGACAGTATTTTGATATGTTGGAAGCTGCATTATGTGGTCCTTTGGTATGAAATTCATGCAAAGAGAAACATCTGGAACACCCACCTTTCTGGCACAGGCTTAATTGGCGAGGCTACACCCTGTTTATTCGGTGTCGTTATCGGATCACTTGATCAACTTGCTCTCCATTACCCCTTGCTTGCCCTCCTCTTCACTGACCTGGCTCAGCTTGGAGCGGGCCATCAGCAGGCCCATCTTGACCTCCTGCCAGACGTAGTAGTTTTTGCCCGCCTCGGTGCTGAGGGTCAGGGTGGCATCGTTCTCCGACTTGGAGGTGATGGTGTGGCTGCCCGGCGTCACCTGCTTGAGGATATAGCTGTGGGCCACGGTGTCGCCTACGGCAGAACCATCCACCAGCACTGGCATTTTCACCGCCGTGCCGAAGGTCTCGTTGCGATAGATATAGAGGTTGGCCGCATCTTTGGGCGCCACAAACTGCTTGGCCTGCGCGTCTGCGGTGGCATCGGCCATGGGTACGGAAGCACAACCGGAAAGCAGCGCCGCCGACAGCAGGGCAGCACTCATCAATATTTGCCTGAACATAGTGGTTTGGTTTGAGTGGGTTAACGGGGTTTAAAGGTTCGCATGAGGCTTTGTTACCGGGCAACTACTCAAACCACCGCCGGTGTGACGGGATTCAATATTCCGACAATTAACCGGCATGGGGCAGATCCGCAGGTTAACGGCGTTTCGCACGGAGGCACAAACCCCAAGCTCCCACCTGTCTGACTTACCTCGGCTGAAACGCCTTGACGATAAATTCGATAAAGAGCCGCACGTTGCGGGACTGCTCCTTGTGGAAGGGGTAGACGGCGAACAGGGCGTGGGGGTCGGCTTGCCAGTCGGGGAGCAGTTTGACCAGGGTGCCGTCTGCCAGTTCGTTCGACACGAATTCATCCGGCACCAGGATCACCCCGAGCCCCTGCACCGCCGCCTGTTTCAGGGCGATGCCGTTGTTGGCGCAGAAGCTGGCGGGGGGCAGCTCCACCGCCACGCTCTCCGCGTCCCGGGTGAAGAACCACTTGTTGGGGGAGGAGGAGAGGCTGTAGCGCAGGCAGTTGTGGCCCTTGAGATCCGTCGGGTGGGCGGGCTGGCCCGCCTCCTTCAGGTAGTCGGGGGCCGCGCAGAGCACCCGCTGCACCTGGCACAGGGGTTTGGCGCGCAGGGTGGAGTCCTCCAGGGTGCCAGCCCCCCGGATCACCACGTCCAGCCCCTGATCCACCAGATCCATATAGGCGTCGCTCAGGATCACCTCGATGCCGATCGCCGGATAGCGGCGCTTAAACTCGCAGACGAGGGGGTTGAGCCGGATCAGTCCGTAGGACATGGGCATGCCGATCCTCAGCCTGCCCCTGGGGGTGAAGGAGGCGGCCATGATGGACTGGTCGGCGGCGTCCAGGCCGTCCAGCACGGCGCATATCTGGCGGTAATAGGTCATGCCGGCTTCGGTGATGCTCAGCCGCCTGGTGGTGCGGTTGATGAGGGCGATGCCGAGATAGGCTTCCAGCTCGTTGATGTTCTTGCTGACCGCCGCCTGTGAGAGGTGCAGGTCATCTGCCGCCGCCCTGAAGGTACCCATCTCCACCACCCGGCGAAAGACGTTCAGTGCCGTGATCTTGTTCATACTGCCCCCGATAATTCACCACTGGTAAACGATGGTGCCATCATGGCGCGGTGAATTCACTGTCTCCGGCTCATCGGGCGCCAGGTAACAGAGAGGCGCAACAAGGGCGGCAGGGCCTTGACCCGACCGCCTGGTGCCGCGGTGGCTTATTGCGCCTTGAGCGGTGCGGGAGGCAGGCTGATGCCGACATCGGCCCAGGGGTTGGTGCCGAGCAGTTTGGCGTGGGGCACGTCGGCCTGGTAGCGCATGGTGAATTCTTTTGGACCGTGGGCGAAGGCCACCAGCAGCCCCTGTTTTGCATCCATCAGCCCGGCGTGCATGCCCAGCCCGTGATAGCTGATCCGCACGGCCTTGTCCTCCAGGCCCACCTTGTCGATCTGGAAGCGGGCGATGCTGCCATCTTGCAGAGTAAAGCCCCAGCGGAAGGGGCCGCCGCTGACCACCGTCATCACCTCGTCGATATCGGTGCCATCCTCGGCGGAGTTGACGTGCATGCGGCCATATTTGCCGAGCACGGCGCTGCGGGTGCGTTCGTCCAGCGCCATCAGGTCATAGACCTTGGGGTAGGGGCCGACGCCTGTCTCTTCGGTGGCGACGCCGCCCCCAGGCACTGCGGGCTCGCGCCCTGCGAGCCTGGCCTGCTCCAGCAGCTCCCCCTGACTCAGATTGAAGGCCGCAATCAGGGCGCCGTGCTCCGCTTTGGTCAACGCGCGGTGGTGGGAGGCGGCGAGCAGGGGCCTGGCGGCGTTGGGGATGTCGACGGTGACCACGTTGACGCCGATGAGGTTGAGCGCTTTGTTGACCGCCTCGACCCCGGTCACGGCGGGGCGGCCATCGCTGAACTGCACCGAGACCAGGTCACCGGCGAAGGTGTTGAAAGAGAGGGCCGAAGCGATGGTGCCGGCCAGCAATGCGCGATTGGTGAGTTTCATACAAGACTCCTCGTTAAGGTTCGAGAAGCAGTCTAGGGCGGTGGAAAGTGCACTGAAATAGCATCAAATGAATATCAAAATTCACTGCTGGTAATCAATCGTATGGGGGACGCCATCACGCCACCTGGAGCCGCAGGAACCAAGGTTGATTGACACATCCTTGCCCGAACCAGCGTAGACACAGGGGACATAGGGAAGGGAAATCAGAAACCCGGCCACTGACGGGGCGCGGTGGCCGGGTGAATTGTAAAGAGTAGGGTGACAGAGAACGCGGGGTATCAGCCTAGTCTAATCAACTCGATGGGGGCGTACTGCTCCCGGGAGTTGGCCAGCAGCACGCACTTCTCATGCTCGGCCTGATAGGGGGTCAGGTTGTCGGTGTGAGCCTCTTTCAGAAAGTCGACGGCGCCGGTGGCGGCGATCATCACGCGTTGACCGGGTGTGAGCGCATTGCGGTTTTGGTCATAGATTTTCATGGCACTCTCCTTTTGTGGGGCCCGGCGATATGCCCGGGCTGCGCGAATCAGCCTACGCCCCTGCCAAAGCGTGATGCATGTCACAGATCAAAAAAGAGCCAAAGAGGGACTCGGTGCGTCGGCAAGGGCGAGCGGACCTGCCGCGCGGGGCCGTCCAATCCTGTCGCTGGGAAAGTCGGTCGGTTCTGCTTTTTGCGGGGGCGGGCTCGAACAAACGGGGGGATACGCTATAGTGGATGCCGCTCGTACAACTGCCTTCAACCAACCGAGAGCGCATTATGAATCGTGATATCGTCGCCCAGTTTATCAAGATGCTGACCAACCTCGACCAGTGCCTGGCCAAGGCCGAGGCCCACGCCGCCGCCAAGAAATTCAATGTGGAGAACTTCTTCGGCGATCGGCTGATCGTCGACATGCTGCCATTCAGCAAGCAGGTGCTGATCTGCTGCGACAGCGCGCGCGCCGTAGTGGCCACCGCCAGCCTGAGCGAGCCGCCGGTACTGGGGGATGACCCCAAGACCATGGCGGATCTGCGCACCCACGTGGCCAAGACCCTCACCTATCTGCAGAGCAAGCTGGATGCCGATTTCAGCCAGTATGCGAGCGGCCACTACTATCCCTACTGGGCCGGAGGCAAGGGGATGGACGGCTACACCTGCGTGCATGAATACGGCATCCCCAACTTCTACTTCCACCTCACCATGACCTATGCCCTGCTGCGCAAGGCCGGGGTCGAGCTTGGCAAGGGGGATTACCTGGGCGCCATCAACCTGCAATAAGCTCATCCAGTCGTCCGGGCTTTGGCCCCGCATAAAAAGAGCCTGCCACTGTGGCAGGCTCTGTCGTTTTCGGGGTCACCGGGGCGGGTTACTGCGCCGGGATTTCGGGCTCCACCAGGGCGGCTAGCTGGGCCAGCGACTCCTGCCAGCCGAGGTAGCACATCTCCACCGGGATGACCTCGGGGATCCCCTCCTGCACGATGGCGAGTTCGGTGCCGCACACCACCCCGGTCAGGATCACGGTCACGTGCATCACTCCCGGCAGGTTGGGATCGTCGAACCGGTCGGTGTAGCGGATGCGCTTGCCCGGTTCGAGCTCCAGGTATTCGCCGCCAAAGGCGTGGCTGTTGCCGTTGCCAAAATGGGTGAACGCCATCCGGAAGTGGCCGCCGACCTGGGCCTCCAGCTGCTCCACCCGGCAGGTGAAGCCATAGGGCGGCAGCCACTTGGCCAGCGCATCGGCTTCGATAAAGGCGCGGTAGATCCGCATCGGCGGAGCCTTGAGCACCCGGTGCAGCCGCACTGTTCCTGTCCTCATCTCTCTGTTCCTCGTTGCCTTGGGTCCATCAAGGATAGTCGGTTGCGTCCGTTTGCCGACGGCTGGCCGGCTGCGGGCCCTAGAAAGGGCCGTTGCGCTCGCGCAGCTGGTCGGGCAGGCCGTCGTGATCCCCCAGCTCGCGCTCGGGCACCGCATCCCAGTGCCGCGCACCGATGAAGCGGTTGCGCTCGGGGTGCACGGCGTAGTGGATGTGGTTGTCCGCCCGATCGGTGTCGCCCACGCAGAGCAGTCGCACCGGCTGATCGGTATTGTTGATGAAGGTGTGGGCCAGCCCGTCGCCCGCCTTGAAGCCGACCGAGTCGCCGGGCTGCAGCCGATGCAGCACGCCATCGAGCCAGACGTCCGGGGTGCCTTCCAGCACGTGGACGAACTCGTCCTCGGTCTCCTCGGCGTGGGGCCAGCTGGTGCGCCGGCCGGGCGGCAGCAGCTCGTGGTGAATGCCGAGGCGGGCAAAGCCGTAGTGCCTGCCGAGGGCGCTGCCCAGGGAGAGCGGCTCCTCGCTGCCGGAGTAGCGGCCGGGCTCGGGCTCCTGCAGTTCGCGCCAGTGCTTGATGCTGGGGTGACGGTTCATGACGGCTCCTTGTCGAATGAAAGGGGAAACAGGCGGCCCCGTGCTGGGCGCACGGGGCCGGAGGTGGGCGCTTTGCGCCCGGGAGGCGGCGAGCCGGACTAGCGGCCCAGGTTGTCGGCCAGTTGCTTGGCGCGGCCGGCGGCCCACTGGTCGATCATCTTCTCCATCTCGCTGGCGGTGATGGGGCTGTCCTTGTGGGTGGTGTCCGGGCTCTCGCGCGCATCCATCACCCGCACCAGCAGCTTGCCGTTCTGGGAGTCGAGCAGCTGGGCCATGCTGCCCACCTTGAGCAGATAGGGCTCCTTGCCGATCACCTCGCGGGTGACGTTGATGGCGATCTTGGCGGGCAGCAGATCCCGCAGCTTGGGATCGGGCCGGGTCAGGTCGAAGTTGGTGATGGCGGCCTGCACCCGCATCACGCCGGGGCCGGGGGCGCTGGCAATCTTGACGCCGTGGCTCATCAGCTCGCGCTGGAAGGTGGCGTGGTAGTAGCGGCCGATTTCGTTCTGTTCGTTGGCGGTCAGCAGGTACCACTGGCCGTTCTCCTGGCGGATGAACTGCAAGGGATCGAGCAGCACCTGATGGTACTGGCGCAGATCCACGCCGGGCTCCTTGTAGATGCGCTGGTTGGGGTTGCTTTCGCTCTGCTGGAAGGCGGTCAGCGGAATCGCCTGCAGGCTGTGGGAGACCTGGTTCTTCACCGCGCAGCCACCCAGCAGAATGGCCACCATGCCCGCGATTACGGCTCTTTTCATCTTTTGCTCCTGATTGCGGTGCTTGCCCGACCCTGGCATCCGGTGCGCAGGGTATTGCAAGAGAAATAACCGATTCAAAGAGCGCCCACAAGCGAAGAGTGCGGCGGCGTTCAGGCGGGATCCAGCCCGCAGGCGGCCGCCACCCGCTGGCCGGGATATGACGCTAATACGATGATTTTGCTTCGGATCGGCAATCATTTGATCAAGGTTGCGGATATTGGCGCCGTTCGCTCATATAATCGCCGCCATGAAACTGATTCGGAAGGATTCGATGACCAGCCTGATGGCGGCCCTGTGCGGGCTGCTGCTCTCCTGCCTGGCCTGGGCGGCACCCACCCCCTTCGTCACCACGCCCCCTGACAGCACCACCACGGCACCCTCCGCCAGCATGGAGCCGCTGCTCTCCTGGTTTACCGGCGAGTTCTCCAGCCGCGAGCAGGCCAGCTACGACAACCGCTTCACCAGCGCCGAGCTGCGGCTGGTGGAGATCTGGCCCGGCTACAAGGGTTTTCGCTGGGTTTATGCCGAGCAGTTCCTGACCGAACGGGCGGTGCGCCCGTTCCGCCAGCGCATTTACCGCTTCTCGCTGGTGCCCGACGGCCGCATCCTGATGGCCGAGCTGACCATGCCACGGGCCATCGACTTCGCCGGTGCCTGGCGCCAGCCAGAGCTGCTCGACTCCCTCACACCACAGCAGCTCTCTTTGCGTCAGGGCTGCGAGATCTGGCTGACTCGCCAGCCGTCCGGGGAGTACGCCGGCCACAGCAAGGTGGGCAGCTGCTCCACCAATTTTGGCGGCGCCAGCACCCTGGTGCAGTACCTCTGGATCGGTCCCCACAGCGTGAGATTGCTGGACCGGGCCTACGACACCGAGGCCTATCAGCGCTGGGGCAGCCCGGGGGAGGGCTATGTCTATCTGCGCCGGGTGAAACAGCGCGGCGAGTAGGGCTGCGCCCTACAGCTGGTGGCGCTGCTCGCTCAGGTAGTCGATGAGCAGCCGCAGGCGCAGTGGCAGCGGCTCCCTGGCCGGGTAGAGCAGGTTGACCGGGCGCGGGGCAGGCAGGGCATCCGCCAGGATCTCCTGCAGGGTGCCGCGTTCTAGCTCCTCGCTCAGCAGGGCGCGCGGCTGCAGCAGGATGCCGGCATGGTTGAGGGCGGCCACCTTGAGGGCGCTGCCGTGGTTGCTGATGAAGGGGCTGTCCCACAGGTGCAGCTGTTCGAGTGGAAAGGCCTCGGCCAGGCTCGACTGGCCGAGCCAGGGACTGAATCCCAGGCAGTGGTGGCGGGCCAGATCCGCCAGCGTGAGGGGAATGCCGTGGCGTTGCAGGTAGTGCGGGGATGCGCAGAACACCGAATCGGAGCTGGCCAGCGGCCGGGCGATGTAGCCGGCGTCCTTGGGCTGACCGACCCGGAAAATCAAATCAAAGCCGTCACCGATGACGTCCACCAAGCGATCCGACAGGTCCAGCTCGATGCGGATCTGCGGGTAGCGCTCCATGAAGCGGCACAGCAGCGGCGTCAGCCGGTAGCTGCCGAAGGTGACGGGGGCATTGATGCGGATCCGGCCCGCCGCCTGGCCGGTATTGGCCAGGGTGTTCTGCTCCAGCTCCCGGTAGTGTTGCAACAGGTTCTGGCAGCCGGCGAGGTACTCCTGGCCCGCCTCGGTCAGGCTCTGGCAACGGGTATTGCGATTGAGCAGGCGGGAGCCGACCCTGGCCTCCAGCCACTTGATGTACTTGCCGATCATGGCCGGCGTCATTGCGAAACGCTCCGCCACGGCGGCAAAACTGCCCGCGCGGGCAACCTCGACGAAGATCTCGATGGCCGTCAAGCGATCCACTCTAAACTCCTGGTTTATAAAGCCGAGCGCCACTATGTCTGGCTGGCGTCGCGGGTGTCAATATACTGGGCGGCAGCCAATCCACGCTGGAATCTCTCCCGATGACACTCGACTATTACGCCCTCTATCTGCTGCTCGCCATCGGCACCGTGCTGAGCCCGGGGCCCGCCGTGATCTACACCATAGGCAACACCCTGACCCGGGGCACCCGCCACGCCATCGCCGGCTTTTGCGGGGTGGCGGTGGGCATCCTGCTGGTGGCGAGCCTGGCCTCGCTGGCGGTGCTCTGGTTCACCCGCTGGCTGGCCGCGGGCCAGCAGATCCTCACCCTGGGCGGCGCCCTCTACCTGCTCTATCTGGGGCTCAACTCCTGGCGTCAACGGGCGGTGAGCCCGGTGCCGGGGGCCGGGCCGGATCGGGATTGCCGTCGCAGCTTCATCAAGGGGGCGCTCATCAGCCTGCTCAACCCCAAGGCGATCATCTTCTTCACCAGCCTGTTTCCCCAGTTCATCGACTTTCGTCACGGGGCGCTGGGTCAGTGCATGCTGCTGGCGGTCACCTTCAGCGCCGTGGTGCTGGTGGTGCATGGCGGTTACTGTCTGGTGTTCCACTGGGTGGGGGCGCAAGGCTATGGCGAACGCTTCGCCAGGGGGATCAACCGGCTGTCGGCGGTGATGTTCACCGGCTTCGCCCTGTTGCTGCTGTTCAAGGGGCTGAGGTAGAGAAGAATGGGGGCTGGTGGGCAGCGTGGGAGCTGCCCACCAGCTTGGAAGGGAAATCGTGACGGGATGGCGTGTAACCGCGCCATCCCGTTGTTTTATCAGAGCTTGAACAGCGGGCGCAGGCGGATGCCGATCAGGCTGCCGGCGAGGGCCATCAACATCCAGACCCAGCCGTGCAGGCTGCCGGAGGCGGTGCCGTCGAAGAAGCCGCCGAGGTTGCAGGCGCTGTACATGGCGCCCATCCCCATCAGCAGGCCGCCGATGATGGAGGCCAGACTGTTGCCGAGCCGCATCGGGGCGAAGGTGCCGCCACCGCTGATGCAGCGCGCCAGCATGGCCCCCAGAATGCCAAGCCAGAACATGCCGACCATGGGGTTGATGAACAGCGGCTGGGCCAGCTTGGGGTTCCCCTCGAACAGGCCGAACAGGGAGGCACCGCGCAGCGCCATGTCATAGACGGCGCCGGTGATGGTCCAGGCCGAACCGTGCAGGGCGACCACGGACGAGTTGAGCAGAGCTATGATGATGCCGCCTGTCAGCACGGTGAAGCGGCCGTCGCGCCAGAACAGGTTGCCGCCGCTGAAGAGGGGCTTGAGCTCGCCGGTGCGCTTGAGTTCGCTGTTGCGAAACAGCAGGAACAGCGCGGCGACCAGCGCCAGGTTGAGCAGCATGCCGCTCCAGATATTGCCGGTCAGGTCTTTTGCCAGTACCACATGGCTTGAGAAGGTGGCCTCCAGTTCGGGGCGGAACTGGTTGCTGATCAGGGTGCCGATGCCGTAGCAGAGCAGCACCAGCCAGAAGCGGGGTTGCCCCTCGCCGCAGCAGTAAAGGGTGCCGGTGGCGCAGACGCCCGCCAGCTGCATGCCGATGCCGAACAGGAAGGCGCCGACGATGAAGGGAATGCCGATGGCCATCACGTTGCCCACCATGGCATCGCCAAACAGGGCGTGGCTAAAGGAGAGGAAGCAGGTGAACAGCAGAATTTCGATGGCGATGGTGAGCAGGTGAACCCGCACGTAGTAGCTGTTGCGCTTGGTCAGCATCTCGCGCCAACCGAACACGATGCCGAAGCGGCTGAAGGAGAGGGTGAAGCCGAAGCCGAATCCGATCAGGGCCATCAGAGCCCATTTCATACCAAAGGTGTTGCCGAGCCAGAGTAACGCTCCCCCCGCGATTGCCACGATGGGGAGCGACCATTTTCGATTCATGCTGTTGTTTCCTGTGCGTCATGGATGGAAGCCGTGCATCCTATTCCCACATTGAGTCCGATTCCAGCCCGGATCGGGTGGATGGCCGGAAAATCCGGGCAAAACCCCATCCAGATCAATTCATGATGGCAGGGGAAGCGAAATGAGGATGAATCCGTTTTCGTGCGGGAAATAATGTAGCGGCAGCTCCTTGCTGGAATTAAATGGCAAAAGATGAATTTATATTTTGCGCCGCCAAATATTTCTGGGTAGAATCTTGGCGTGTTATCAACAGATGGAAGGATATTATGGAAAGCGACAGTTGTAGCCGATTGCACAGCGCGATGTGGGCTAATCAGAACTGAGGTTGATATCCCTTCTTCTTCCTCACTCTGATCGCTCAGAGTGTGGCATCTAGCGAGTCATCCCGACTCTTGCAACCCAGTCCCGCCGGGATCTGCGTTGCTCCCCGGATTGTTCCACTCCCTCTGCGAGCCATGCCGCCTCGCGCCCCAGCAATTGCACGCCTTGCCACGCACGCCCTTTGTCATGGGCCCGGGGCTGCCCGTTGCGCCCGTTCACCGGATCTTTGGCGAACAGGGACAAACAGGCCGGCGTGAAATAACAGGATGGACAGCTCGTATTGAAAACAATGTGGTTTTCGATAGGCTGTGTTGCGAATTTAAATAATGAAGGTCTCTTCTTTATATATTTGGAAATATGCGCTGGCTATTTCTCAATATATTCATGGGGTGTGGTTGATTGCTCATGTGACCGGACCATGAACCCTCCTCATTATTATTCGGCCATCATGCCGTTATTGTTGCCTGTGGTTATCCTGATCTCCTTTATCGGTCCTGGTCGCCCCGTTGCGGCCCTTGCCTCCTGTCGATAACGCCGCCGCGCGGATCTGTCCGCCGGCGATGACCTGCCGTGCCCTCGATATGCCGGGGCCGGCTTGCTGCCGCTCAACTCGGAGGAACCGTCATGACCGAAGAGCCCAAACCTAGACCCTCGGGGTCCACGCCTACCCACTCCTGATCCCCTGCGGGGAACGGGATGCGGTGTCCTGACCCCTGATCTGACCCGAGCATGCCGGTGTGGTCGCGCAGACTGCTGTCTGCGGGCCGCCCAGTGTGCGGCGGCAGTCTGCCCGCTGCCGGGTCCATTGCATTTCACATCAGTACTGACGCCAGGCCCGGCCCGCGACAGGGCCCGCTTGCGCGTAGAAATCAGGATAACGAGTAATGAAACAACAACATACCGCCAGCCGGCACAAGCAGCAGGGCTTTGTTGCCCCGACCAGTGTCAGGGAGAAGCTCTCCTCCCGGGTGCTCGACGAGGCCGACAAGTCCCTCGAGTACACCCTCACCGCCGTGCGCGGCAACATCGACGGCCTCACCGCGACCGAGGCCGCCAACCGCCTGATCCAGTTTGGTCCCAACGAGGTGACCCACGACAAGCCGCCCCATGCGCTGATCCAGCTGCTGCAGGCGTTCAAGAACCCCTTCGTGATGGTGCTGATCGTGCTCGGGCTGGTCAGTTACGTGATGGATGTGCTGATGGCCGAGCCGGGCGACGAGGACTGGGTCAAGGTGATCATCCTCGGCGTCATGGTGGGCCTGAGCGGTCTGCTGCGCTTCTGGCAGGAGTACCGCTCCGCCAAGGCGGCCGAAGCGCTCAAGTCGCTGGTACGCAACACCGCTACCGTGCAGCGCCGCCCCTCGCCCGGGGTCGCCCCCCAGCGCAAGGAGGTGGCGATGACCGAGCTGGTGGCCGGTGACATAGTGCACCTGCAGGCGGGGGACATGATCCCGGCCGACATCAAGCTGATCGAGTCCCGCGATCTCTTCATCAGCCAGGCGGTGCTGACCGGCGAAGCGCTGCCGGTGGAGAAGTACGACACCCTGGGCGCCGTGGCCGGCAAGTCGGCGGACGGCACAGGTGCAGGGGAGGCGGGACTGCTCGATCTGCCCAACATCTGCTTCATGGGCACCAACGTGGTGAGCGGTACCGCCCGCGCCGTGGTGGTGGCTACCGGCAGCGATACCTATTTCGGTTCGCTGGCCCGCAATGTGGTGAGCCACAAGCGCATCGAGACCAGCTTCGATCGCGGCGTGAACAGCGTCACCAAGCTGCTTATTCGCTTCATGCTGGTGATGGTGCCCATCGTCTTCATGCTGAGCGGGGTCAGCAGTGGTGACTGGATGTCGGCGCTCACCTTCGCGCTGGCGGTGGCGGTGGGGCTCACCCCCGAGATGCTGCCGATGATCGTCTCCGCCAACCTGGCGCGCGGCGCGGTGGCGATGGCCAAACGCAAGGTGGTGGTGAAGCGGCTCAACTCGGTGCAGAACTTCGGCGCCATGGACGTGCTCTGCACCGACAAGACCGGCACCCTGACCCAGGACAAGATCATCCTCGAGCACCACTACGATGTGCGTGGCAAGCGGGACGACCGGATCCTGCAGCTGGCCTGGCTCAACAGCTTTCATCAGAGCGGCATGAAGAACCTGATGGACATCGCGGTGGTCGAGCACGCCGATGCGTTGGGGGAGAGCTGCAAGCCGGCCAACTACCGCAAGGTGGACGAGCTGCCGTTCGACTTCGTGCGCCGGCGCCTGTCGGTGATTGTGCAGGATGATCTGGGCCAGCAGCTGATGGTCTCCAAGGGGGCGGTGGAAGAGATGCTGGCCGTCTCCAGCCAGATCGCCGATGGCCAGGAGGTGCGGGAGCTGACCGACGCGGATCGCCGTGCCCTGCTGCGCCAGAGCGAGGAGTTCAACGCCGAGGGCTATCGGGTGTTGATCGTGGCGACCCGCGAGATCCCGGCAGGCGAGCGCAAGCAGAGCTATCGCACCAGCGACGAGATCAAGCTGGTGGTGCGCGGCTTCCTCACCTTCTTCGATCCGCCCAAGGACTCGGCCGCCCCGGCCATCCGCGCCCTCAATGAGTACGGCGTGGCGGTCAAGGTGCTGACCGGCGACAACCCCATCATCACCAGCAAGGTGTGCCGCGATGTGGGGCTGGAGCCCGGCGTGCCGCTGCTTGGCAAGGATATCGAGGTGATGGACGACGTGGCGCTGTGCACCGTGGTCAAGCACACCACCATCTTCGCCAAGCTCACCCCGCTGCAGAAGTCGCGGGTGGTGAAGGCGCTGCAGGCCAACGGCAACACGGTGGGTTTCCTCGGCGACGGCATCAACGATGCGCCGGCGCTGCGGGATGCGGACGTGGGGATCTCGGTGGACAGCGGTGCCGACATCGCCAAGGAGACCGCCGACATCATCCTGCTGGAGAAGAGCCTGATGGTGCTGGAAGAGGGGGTGATCAAGGGGCGCGAGACCTTTGGCAATATCCTCAAGTACCTCAACATGACCGCCAGCTCCAACTTTGGCAACGTCTTCTCGGTGCTGGTGGCCTCCGCCTGGCTGCCCTGGGCACCCATGCTGGCGATGCAGATGCTGATCCAGAACCTGGTGTACGACGTCTCCCAGATGCTGCTGCCGTGGGACAAGATGGACCCCGAGTTCCTCAAGCGGCCGCGCAAGTGGGAGGCGAGCAACATCAAGCGCTTCATGCTGTGGCTCGGCCCTACCTCGTCGGTGTTCGACATCAGCACCTACTGCCTGATGTGGTTCGTGTTCGGCGCCGGCGCCCTCTATGCCACCGCCAACGGCAGCATGGATCCGCTGGTCAACGGTCAGGCCATCATGAACTCCGGCTGGTTCATCGAGGGGCTGGTGTCGCAGACCCTGGTGGTGCACATGCTGCGTACCCGCAAGATCCCGTTCCTGCAGAGTACCGCCACCCTGCCGGTGCTGCTCTCCACCTCGATCGCCATTGCCATCGGCTGCTACCTGCCGTTCTCGCCGCTGGCCGAGCACTTCGGCTTCATCACCCTGGATGGGCCCAAGTACTTCATGTGGCTGGTGATCACCATGCTGGCCTACATGGGGCTGACCCAGACCGTCAAGAGCATCTACATCAAGCGCCACGGCCAGTGGTTCTGATGAAGGGCTGGTGAGAGGGCTGGTTATCCGGCCAGGAACTATGAACGCAAAGAGGGATGGCCTGGGCCATCCCTCTTTTTCATGGCAGGAACACTGGGGTCAGTGCAGGACCAGGGCATAGGCCTCGCCGGCCATGCCGGTCAGGATGGAGAGGCTGACGGCGCCAAACAGCAGGCCGGTGACCAGATTGAGCGGACGCTGCACGCGGCCGAGCAGGCGCTGGGCCCGCACGGTGGAGAGGCTCCAGGCCAGCACGCCGAACCAGACCAGGGAGAGCAGGAACAGCTCCAGCACCAGCAGGCCACGGGTCAGGCCGTCCACCTGCGGCGTCACCATGGCGGCCAGCAGCCCCATGAAGAACAGCAGTGCCTTGGGGTTGAGCAGGTTGGTGGCAATGCCGCGCTGCACCCCCTTGCGCCAGCCCTGCGCCTCGCCGCCGGCGAGCAGGGCGAGCTCGGCCGAGCTGTGCCAGGCCGCCTTGAGCGCTCCCCAGCCGAGCCAGCCCAGATAGAGGGCGCCGACCACCTTCACCGTCATGAACAGCCAGGGGTGTTCGGCAATCAGCAGGCTGATGCCGGTGAGGCTGAGGGTGGCATGCACCAGGATGGCGAGCGCGATGCCGAGCGCAGCCCCGAGGGCGGTGGGCCTGTGCAGGCTGGTGCGCAGGATCAGCGCAAAATCCGGGCCCGGGCTCGCCAGGGCGATGAGATGGATGAGACCTATGGTCAGAAACAGGCTGGTGAACATGGAAACCTCTGCGGCAGTATCGAGTTCACAGCATGGCGGATTGCGGGGTCGCCGGATTGTAAAAGATTGCAGCTTGGGGTTAGTCGGCGCGCCCGCTGGCGGCCAGCATCTGCTGGCGAAAATCGGCAGGGGTGAGGCCGAACGCCTGGCGAAAGCCGTGGTGGAAGTGGCTCTGATCGAAGAAGCCGACCGCCAGTGCCACCTCGCTCACCGGCAGGCCGCTGCCGAGCAGGCGCTTGCTCTGTTCGAGCCGCAGTCGCTTGAGCCATGCATAGGGGGTCATGCCGGTCTTCTTCTTGAACTGGCGCAAAAAGGCGAAGCGATCCAGTCCGAACAGGGCGGCCAGATCCTCCAGACTGTGGCGTTCATCCAGCCGGGCCAGCAGATGGTCGCGCAGATACCTGAGCTGGGGGTCGGCCAGGGCGTGGCGCTCCGGTGCTAGGTGCAGCAGCTCGCCGAGCAGGGCCAGCAGCTCGCTCTCCGCCAGCAGGCCGTCGGGGCTGGGGTTGTCCAGGTACATGTGCAGCCGGGCAAAGCCCTGATAGAGGTCGGGGCGGCGCTGCAGCCCCTGGTCGAAGAAGGGTTCCGGGCTGTCCGGCAGCCAGCGGGCCAGCTGCTCGGGGGCGATGGCGAACACCCGCACCTCGTACCCTTCCGGCAGCAGGCTGAGGCCGTCGTGCATCTCGTCCGGATTGACGGTGGAAAGCTCGCCGCGCACCAGGTGGTGGCTGCTGCCCTTGTGGATGAATTTCTGGCCGCCCTGCTGCACCAGACCTATGTGGTAGTCCAGGTGTACATGGCGGCCATAGCTGAACTCCCTGTGGTGGGAGTGGGAGAGTTCAACCCCCGGCAGCAGCCGGGATTGCCAGTAGTGGATGCGGGATTGGGGTGCGCTCATCGACTATTGATAACCTGAAACCCGAACGCGGGCTTGTAGATTATTGCAGCGCTGCGCCCCCTTGCCGTCAAGCCTGCTCCGCTGCCTGCCGGCGCTTGCCGCTGCGCAGACCGTCCAGACTGAACAGCACCAGCGCGCTCCAGATAAAGGCGAAGGTGATCATCTTGTCCAGCGCCAGCGCCTCGCCATAGAGGGTGACCGCCAGGATGAACATCAGGCTCGGCCCTATGTACTGGAAGAAGCCCAGGGTGGAGAGCTTGAGCCGGGTGGCGGCGGCGGTGAAGCAGAGCAGGGGAGCCGTGGTGACGGCACCGGCGGCGATCAGCAGCAGGTTGAGGTGCCAGTCATTCTGGGTGAGATGGCTGGTGGGGCTGTCGGCAAAGCCCCACAGATAGATGGCGGCCGGCGGCAGCATGATCAGGGTCTCGATCAAGAGGCCGGTCAGCGCATCGAGGGCCAGCTTCTTGCGGATCAGGCCGTAGATGGCGAAGCTCGAGGCCAGCACCAGGGCGATCCAGGGCAGGGAGCCGAAGGCAATAATCTGGATCGCGACACCGATCGCCGCCAGCCCGACCGCCCACCACTGCAACCGGCGCAGCTTCTCGCTCAGGAACAGCATGCCGAGCAGCACGTTGAACAGCGGGTTGATGTAGTAACCGAGGCTGGCATCCAGCATGTGGCCGTTGTTGATGGCCCAGATGAACAGCAGCCAGTTGCCGCCGACCGTGATGGAGGTAAAGGCCAGGGTGAGCAGCACTTTCGGCTGGCGCAGCACCGCCTGTACCTTGTGCCACTGGCGGCCGAGCAGGGTCAGCACCATCAACAGGGCGCACGACCAGATCATCCGGTGGGTCAGGATTTCGGCGGCCGGCACGGCGGCAATGGTCTTGAAGTAGATGGGGGCCAACCCCCAAAGGGTATAGGCGCACAAGGCGTAGATGACGCCCTGGCGCTGAACGTGTTGCTGCATGCGGATAACCTTCACTGGAGAGTTGGATGCGGGAAAACATCGCAAAAAATCAGTGTAGCGATCCTTTTGCGGGGAAAGAAGTTAATAAATGATGATCAGCGGATTTTAACGGCGTACTGCCCGGCTCAGCGGCCACCGCCACGGCGGATCTTGTCTACATCCAGCAGCAGCCACAGCATGAGCGCGATGGCGGAGATCCACGGACCCCAGGTCACGTAGGCCTCGCCGTGTCCCAGCATGTAGAACAGCAGCGGCAGTCCTATCACCAGAAACAGTACACTTCCCAGAAAAAATAACATTTTTATCTTTATATTTAAGGGCTTGTCTATTTGATGATTATATCGATTGAGGCTGGCGATGAAAGGGCAAAAATGAAAAAGGGGGATTTCTCCCCCCAATTCGCAGATAAGCGTCATTTCTGATGCTATTCGAGCTGGATCCAGGTGCTTTTCAGCTCGGTGTACTTTTCCAGTGCATGCAGTGACTTGTCGCGACCGTTGCCGGACTGCTTGAAGCCGCCGAACGGCATGGTCATGTCGCCGCCATCCCAGTTGTTGACGAACACGGTGCCGGCGCGCAGGGCGCGGGAACCTTTCACCGCCTTGTTGAGATCCGCCGTCCAGATCGCGGCGGCCAGGCCATAGTCGGTGTCGTTGCCGAGCGCAATGGCCTCTTCCAGCGTGTCGAAGCCGGTTACCGCCAGCACGGGGCCGAAGATCTCCTCGCGGAAGATGCGCATCTCGGGGGTCACCTCGTCGAAGATGGTGGGCTCGATGTAGAAGCCGCCGCTCTCGGTATTGGTGCGCCTGCCCCCCAGCAGCAGCTTGGCGCCTTCCTGCTGGCCGATGGCGATGTAGTTGAGCACCTGCTCCATCTGGATGTGGTCCACCATGGCGCCGATGCGGGTGGCAGGGTCGAGCGGGTTGGCCGAGATCCATTCGCGGGCATGGGCCAGCAGCCGGTCCATGAACTGCGGCTTGATGCTGTTTTGCACCAGCAGGCGGGAGGCGGCGGTACACACCTCACCCTGGTTGTAGAAGATGGCGCCGGCCGCGCTTTTGGCTGCGGCGTCCAGGTCCGGCGCATCCGCCAGTATGATGTTGGGGCTCTTGCCGCCGCACTCCATAAAGGCGCGCTTGAGGTTGGACTTGCCGGAGCACTGCACCAGATGCTTGCCGATCCTGGTGGAGCCGGTGAAGGTGATGCAGTCCACATCCATGTGCATGGCCAGCGCCTCACCCACGGTATGGCCGAAGCCCGGCAGCACGTTGAACACGCCGTCGGGGATGCCGGCCTCCTTGGCCAGACCCGCGATGCGCAGAGCGGTGAGCGGGGATTTCTCGGAGGGTTTCAGGATCACCGAGTTGCCGGTGGCGAGCGCCGGCCCCAGTTTCCAGCAGGCCATCACCAGCGGGAAGTTCCACGGCACGATGGCGGCGACCACTCCGAGCGGCTCGCGGGTCACCAGCGCCAGGGCGGACTCCTCGACCGGCGCGACCTGATCGTAAATCTTGTCGATGGCTTCGGCGTTCCAGGCGATGCAGTTGGCGGCGGCGGGGGCGTCATAGCCCATGGCGTCGCCGATGGGCTTGCCCATGTCGAGCGACTCCAGCAGCGCCAGCTCCACCTTGTTGAGTCGCATCAGTTCGGCGAAGCGCTGCAGGATCTGTTTGCGCTGCTTGGGCGGCAGACCGCTCCAGCGCTTGTCGTCGAAGGCGGCGCGGGCAGCCTGCACCGCCAGTTCGGCATCGGCGGCGTCGCAGGCGGCGACCTTGGTCAGCAGCTTGCCGTTGGCCGGGTTGATGCAGTCGAAGGTGGCGCCGTTGATGGCGTCCCGGTAGCTGCCATCGATGAAGGCTTGCGAGGGCAGGGTCAGGTGGGAGGCCTTGTGTTGCCACTGGGCCAGGGTCAGGTCACTCATGTTCACTCCTTGAACCGGCAAAAAGTCAGTTTCCGCGTATCAATATGCTAAACATCCTGCCGCTTGTAAATCCATCTTGTAACAATTCGTTAAACACTTTGCTGGTTTGGCCTCATCCGGAATCCGTCCCGGTGAGGCTATCCGGCGGGGCAAACCGTACCGCAAGCGCGGGCCGTCGGCGCCTGCCAAACCGGAGGCCGGTGCGAAGAGGTTGGTCGCTGTGCCGGGTCCGCCAAGGGGCGGGATCTCCCCTCTCATGGCTTAGAAGCTGGCGGGGGTGTTGGCCGAGATCAGCACGCATTCGTGCTCATCCACATTGCGGAAACGGTGCGGGGTGCGGCTGTCGAAGTAGTAGCCGTCCCCCGGCGTCAGCAGGTAGACCTGCTCGCCGACGGTGACCTCCACCTGACCCTGGATGACGATGCCGCACTCTTCGCCTTCGTGGCTCAGCATGTCGTCGCCGGTGTCGGCGCCTGGTGGCAGTATCTCCTGCATCATGCCGATGGCACGGTTGGCGCGGCTGTGGCCCACCAGGCGGTAGCTGATGGGGTGGGTGCCAAGATCCGGCATGTCGGCGGCGCGGAAGATCACCTCGGAGTCCATCTCCGTCTCATCGGTGAAGAAGGTGGCCAGCGACATGGGAATGCCTTCCAGCACCTTGCGCAGGGAGGCGACCGAGGGGCTCACCTGATTTTTCTCGATCTGGGAGATAAAGCCGTTGGTCACACCGGAGCGTTTCGCCAGCTCGCGCTGGGAGAGGGCCGCCTTGGTGCGAACCGCCTTGAGGCGGTGACCGATATCCATCGATAGACACTCCTTGACTGTTTACTATTATTAAATTTGTGTTAAATATCTTATACCACCCCGCTCAGAGCAGCTAGCCGGGTGATACCATATGGGGCAAGTTTGAGCCCTTTTTTAAGATTTCAGGTGTTTAATTTAATAGGCATTGGCCGATAGTTACTAAACACCTTAAGGATGAGGTGACCATGAAACCGATCAGCGACATCAATACTCCCTCCGACATGTCCGCTTTCTGGATGCCGTTCACCGCCAACCAGCAGTTCAAGGCGGCGCCGCGCATCCTGAAGTCGGCAGAGGGGATGTATTATCACTCAGAGGATGGCCGCAAGATACTGGATGGCACTGCCGGGCTCTGGTGTTGCAACGCGGGTCATGGTCGGCGCGAGATTGCCGAGGCAGTTTCCCAGCAGATTTCCCACCTTGATTTTGCCCCTACGTTCCAGATGGGACACCCCCTGCCGTTCGAGCTGGCCAACCGGCTGGTGGAGATCGCCCCCAAGGGGCTCGGCCACGTCTTCTATACCAACTCCGGTTCGGAATCGGTGGATACCGCGCTCAAGATCGCGCTGGCCTGGCAGCGGGCGCGCGGCCAGGGCTCCCGTACCCGGCTGATCGGCCGTGAGCGCGGTTACCACGGGGTCGGCTTCGGCGGCATCTCGGTGGGGGGCATTCCCGGCAACCGCAAGTGGTTCGGCTCCCTGCTGAGCGGGGTGGATCACCTGCCCCACACCCTCAACATCGCCAAGAATGCCTTCACCAAGGGGCTGCCCGAGGAGGATGTGGCGCTGGCCGACGAGCTGGAGAAGATTGTCTTCCTGCACGATGCCAGCAACATAGCGGCGGTGATCGTCGAGCCCATCGCCGGCAGTACCGGCGTGCTGATGCCCCCCAAAGGCTACCTCAAGCGGCTGCGGGAGATCTGCACCAAACACGGCATCCTGCTGATCTTCGATGAGGTGATCACCGGTTTCGGCCGCCTCGGTGCCCCCTTCGCAGCACAAGAGTTCGACGTCATCCCCGACATGATCACCTGTGCCAAGGGGCTGACCAACGGCGCCATCCCCATGGGGGCCGTGCTGGTGAGCAACGCCATCTATGACGACATGATGGCGGCCGGCAAGGGGGCCATCGAGCTGTTCCACGGCTACACCTACTCCGGCCATCCGGTAGCCGCCGCCGCGGGCCTGGCGACCCTCGAGATCTATCGCAACGAGAACCTGCTGAGCCGCGCCGCCGATCTGGCGGGCTACTGGGAGGAGGCGGCCCATTCGCTGAAGGGCTGCAAGCACGTGAAGGATGTGCGCAACTACGGGCTGGTAGCGGGCATCGAGCTCGAGTCCATGCCTGATGCGCCGGGCAAGCGCGCCTACGAGGTGTTCGTGCGCTGCTTCGAGAAGGGTCTGCTTATCCGCGTCACCGGCGACATCATCGCCCTGTCGCCGCCCCTCATCATCGAGCGCAGCCAGATCGACGATCTCTTCACCCTGCTGCAGGACGCCCTGCAGGCCCAGGACTGACTTTTAACCGATTGATGGCGCCCATCGCGGCGCCACTTGCCCGTGCCTGCTCCCCGGGGCGGCGCGGGCAGGCACGCATTACCCATCACGGAGGATTTATGACATACAGGGTCAGCAACTTCATCGACGGCGAGATGACCGAGAGCCGCAGCGAGCGCTTCGGAGCCATCTTCAACCCGGCCACCGGCCAGCAGCAGGGCCAGGTGGTGCTCAGCACCGCCGCCGAGTGCCAGGATGCCATCGCCAGCGCCGAGCGCGCCCTGGCCGACTGGGCGCAGACCCCGCCGCTGGTGCGGGCCCGGGTGCTGTTTCGCTTCAAGGAGTTGATGGAGCAGCACAGGGACGATCTGGCGCGGCTGATCAGTCGCGAGCACGGCAAGGTGTTTTCTGACGCCCAGGGCGAGCTGACCCGCGGCCTGGAAGTGGTGGAGTTTGCCTGCGGCATTCCCCACCTGCTCAAGGGGGAGCACTCCCTCAACGTGGGGCGGGGGGTCGACAGCCACTCCATGATGCAGCCGGTGGGCGTCTGCGCCGGCATCACCCCGTTCAACTTCCCGGCCATGGTGCCGCTGTGGATGTTCCCGGTGGCCATCGCCTGTGGCAACACCTTCATTCTCAAGCCGTCCGAGAAGGATCCCTCCCTCTCCCTGCGCATGGCCGAGCTGCTCAAGCAGGCCGGCCTGCCGGACGGGGTGCTCAACGTGGTCAACGGCGACAAGGAGGTGGTGGACGTGCTGCTGACCGACCCGCGGGTCGGTGCCGTGTCGTTTGTCGGCTCCACTCCCATCGCCCAGTACATCTATGCCACCGCCTCGGCCCACGGCAAGCGGGTGCAGGCGCTGGGTGGCGCCAAGAACCATATGCTGGTGATGCCGGATGCGGATCTCGAGCTGGCGGTCTCCGCCCTGATGGGGGCGGCCTACGGTGCGGCCGGCGAGCGCTGCATGGCCATTTCGGTGGCCGTGGTGGTGGGGGATGAGACGGCCGATGCGCTGGTGGCCAGGCTGTCGCCGCTGGTGGCGGCGCTGCGGGTGGGCCCGGGACTGGGCCAGAGCCCGGAGAACGAGATGGGGCCCCTCATCAGCCGCGAGCACCTCGCCAAGGTGCGCGGTTATGTGGATCAGGGGGTGGCCGAGGGGGCCGAGCTGGTGGTGGACGGCCGGGGCCTGAGCCATGGCGAGGGTTACTTCATCGGCGGCAGCCTGTTCGACCGGGTCGGCCCCGAGATGCGCATCTACCGGGAGGAGATCTTCGGCCCGGTGCTGGCCATCGTGCGGGCGCCGGACTACGAGACGGCGCTCAGGCTCATCAACGAACACGAGTACGGCAACGGCACCGCCATCTTCACCTGTGACGGCGACACCGCGCGGGACTTCACCGCCCGCGTGCAGGTCGGTATGGTAGGGGTGAACGTTCCCATCCCGGTGCCCATGGCGTTTCACAGCTTTGGTGGCTGGAAGCGGTCCATCTTCGGGCCGCTCAACATGCACGGGCCGGATGGGGTGCGCTTCTATACCCGGATGAAGACGGTGACTGCCCGCTGGCCCCAGAGCCTGCGGGCGGGCGCGGAGTTCTCCATGCCGACCATGAAGTAATCAACCATGCAGCAGCTAGCCCGGACATGGCCCGGTGGCAGGAATCCACCTTCGTTCGCCGCTATCACTGTGAAGGAGTAACAGATGCGACTGGGAATTCTCGATTGTGACCGGCTGGACCCCGACTTGGTGGGGGATTTCGGCCCCGTTTACTCCGAGATGTTTATCAAGGGCTTCCGGGCGCTGGCCCCCGGGCTGGAGTTTCGGGTCTGGTCGGCGCTCGATGGCGAGCTGCCGGCCGATCTGCACGAGTGCGATGCCTGGCTCATCACCGGCTCGCGCCACGATGCCTACAGCGACATCCCCTGGATCCGGGCGCTGCGCGACTGGATCCGGCGTGCCCACGATGCCGACGTCAAGCTGGCCGGGGTCTGCTTCGGCCACCAGGTGATCGCCCAGGCGCTGGGGGGCGAGGTGATGAAGTCCACCAAGGGCTGGGGGCTGGGGGTGTCGGTCCATCCCATGCTGGCGCGGCAACCCTGGATGGAGCCGGGGCTAGAGACCATTCGGATCCTGGCCAGCCACCAGGATCAGGTGGAGCAGCTGCCACCGGGGGCCACCCGGCTGGCGGGCAATGATTTTTGTCCCAATTTCATGTTTTTGCAGGGTGACCACATAGTGGCCATCCAGGGACATCCGGAATTCTCGGTGGAGTACAACCGGGCGCTGATCGAGCGGCGGCGGGATCTGCTGCCGGACGATCGTTACCAGCGCAGCCTCTCCTCGCTGGAGGGGGAGGTGGATTCGGCCACCATGATGCAGTGGTTGTTGCAATTTTTGGGCATCCTGCCCGGCGCCGACACGGCTGCCGGCGGGATCACAGCAGGAGAGCGAGCATGATTATTGGCGTACCCAAGGAAATCAAAAACCATGAATACCGGGTCGGCATGACTCCCGCCGGAGTGCAGGAGCTGACGGCCCGGGGACACAAGGTGCTGGTGCAGCAGCAGGGAGGCGAGGCGATCGGGCTGTCCGACGCCGAGTACCAGGCAGCCGGTGCCGAACTGGTGGCCAGCGCGGCGGAGATCTTCGCCCGGGCCGAGATGATAGTGAAGGTGAAGGAGCCCCAGCCGGAGGAGTGCGAACTGCTCAGGCCGGGTCAGCTGCTGTTCACCTACCTGCACCTGGCACCGGATCCGGTACAGACCCAGCTGCTGGTGCACTCGGGGGCGGTGGCCATCGCCTACGAGACGGTGACCGACGATCGCGGCGGCCTGCCGCTGCTGGCGCCCATGTCCGAGGTGGCGGGGCGGATGGCAATCCAGGCCGGTGCCCACAGCCTGGAGAAGGCGCAGGGAGGCAACGGCACCCTGCTGGGTGGGGTGCCTGCGGTGGCACCCGCCAAGGTGGTGGTGCTGGGCGGCGGGGTGGTCGGCGTCAACTCGGCGCGCATGGCGCTGGGACTGGGGGCCGACGTCACCATCCTGGATCGCTCCCTGCCGCGACTGCGGGAGCTGGACAGCCTGTACGGCCCTGCCCTCAAGACCCTCTACTCCACCCGTACCAATATCGAGGCGTGCATCGCCCAGGCTGACCTGGTGATCGGTGCCGTGCTGATCCCGGGGGCGGCGGCGCCCAAGCTGCTGACCCGCGACATGCTCAAGCTGATGCGCAAGGGCTCGGTGCTGGTGGACGTGGCCATCGATCAGGGCGGCTGTTTCGAGACCTCCCACCCGACCACCCACGAGGAGCCTACCTACGTGGTGGACGGCATCATCCACTACTGCGTGGCCAACATGCCGGGCGGGGTGGCGCGCACCTCCACCTTCGCGCTGACCAACGCCACCCTGCCGTTCGTGCTGGCGCTGGCCGACAAGGGCTACGCCCGGGCGCTGCAGGACGATCGCCACCTGCGGGCCGGTCTGAACGTGTTCAAGGGCAAGATCACCCAGGCGGCTGTGGCGCAGGCGCTCGGCTATGAGTACGTCAGCGCCGAGTCGGTACTGGGCTGACGCAGCCGTCGCTCGCCCGCTCGGCAAACGTCGAGCGGGCTCACAAACCCCGCGATTTCAGGGAGGGCCGCCACGGCCCTTTCTCATATACTGGGCTCCCCTGTCAGTGAGGTCTCTTCATGTCCCGCATTCTGCTGCTCGCCAATCTCAACTGTGATCACGTGCTCTCTCTCTCCGAACCCCTGGTGGCCGGTGCCCGCCTGCAATACCTGGATCAGGGCCGCCGGCTCGGCGGTGGCGCTGCCAACACCGGCATCGGGCTGGTGTGGGCCGGCCATGAGGTGACCATCGCCTCGCGCATCGGGCTGGACGAAACCGGCGACTGGCTGCTGGAGCAGGCGGCGGGCTACGGTCTGGATTGCAGCCATGTGGAGCGTTTCGGCGGCGAGACCGGCGAGCTGCTGATCCTGGTGGACTCCACCGGCGAGCGCACCATCCTTCGGCGGCCACGGCGCCCGGACCTGCCGGGTGATCTGCCGAGCGAGGGGGTGGACTGCCTCTATGTGAACTACCCGGGCACCGCCATCATCGGCTACATGCGCCAGATGCTCGGCAAGAGCTTCGTGGTGGCCCAGTACCCCAAGGGCGGCCAGGCGCGTCGCCCCTGTCACGTGCTGGTGGCCTCCCGCTCCGACCTCGGCGAGGTGGACGACCCCTGGCAGCATGCCCGCCAGATCGCCGGCGAGCAGCTGGCCTGGCTGGTGCTGACCGAAGGCAAGGCGGGGGCGGTGGCCATTCACGGTGAGGAGCAGATCCGGGTGGCGGCGCGGCCGGTGTCGGTGGTGGACACCACGGGGGCGGGGGATGCCTTCGCCGGCGGTCTGATCCACGGGCTGGCGCGAGGCATGGCGATCCGGGATGCACTGCAGTGCGCGGTGGACTGGGGCGCCTTCGCGGTCGCCTCCGAGAGTTCCATCCCCTCCAGCGCCCTGAAAAACTGGCTCAGGCAGCCGCACTGAGCCGCCATGAACCGTTGCCGATGAGGTCGCCTTGTACGGGCCGAGGCGGAGGGGAAAACCGGCGAATTTAACCGCCATAACCCCCCAAAACCTTGGACTAACCCTGCAAGTTTGCGATCAATCAAAGAAAGTGTCGATTTATGTGCATCTTCATCGACACCCGCCTGAGCTGCTCTTAACCTTGTCATTCCACGACTCAGATTAAGATGCGGACCTTGCGCGGGCGCAAGCGCTTCCCCGCCTCTTAGCTTTAGGTTGTCGTCCTGATTTCTGACTTGTAGTAAGAGGCAAGTGCGACCATGCAACTGACACGATTTACCGACTATGCCCTGCGTACCCTGACTTTTCTGGCGGTCCAGCCGGGAGATCGCCTGTCGACCATCACCGAGGTGGCCGATACCTTTGCCATCTCCCGCAACCACGTGGTCAAGATAGTGCATCAGCTCGGTATCAAGGGGTACATAGAGACGGTGCGTGGCAAGCATGGCGGCATCCGCCTCGGCCGCTCCGCCGTCTCCATCAATTTGCGTGACGTGGTGATGGACATGGAGCACGTGCTCTGCCCGGTGGACTGCAAGCGCGAGAACTGCCGCCTCTCCGGTGGCTGCCGCATCCAGGGTATTCTGCGCCGCGCCATGAACGCCTTCCTCGAGGTGTTGGGGGAGTACACCCTGGCCGATGCGGTGCGCGATCCGACCCGGCTCTGCCACCTGCTCGGCATCGAACAGGATTCGATTCTGGCCATGGCATAAGCCAGGCAAGCATGACAAAGGGGCCCACGGGCCCCTTTGTCATGTCCGGGGTTTGAGTTCAGAGCTGGGGGATCAGGGTGATGGCGCCGTGCAGGCAGGCGAGACCGCAGGCGCCGCAGCCGTCGCAGGCCGCCATGTTGATGCTGACGCCGTCGGCGGTAGCCTTGATCGCCTGCTGGGGGCAGGCATCTTCACACAGCAGGCAGTAGAAGCCCTGCCGGGCCTGGCAGCTGGCCTCGATCCGCACCCGGGTCTGCACCTGACGACCCAGCTGCAGGTCGAGGGCGCCGGTCGGACAGGCTCTGGCGCAGCTGCCGCAATAGCTGCACTGGCCGCAGGCGAGATCCAGCACGGGCGTGCCGGCGATGGGGGTGTCGTCATATTCGGGCTGGTTGGCCGGTTTGAGCAGGCCGTTGGGACAGGCCTTGAAGCATTCACCGCAGCGGGAGCAGAGGGAGAGAAACTGGGACTCTTCGATGGCCCAGGGGGGACGCGCTTCGTGACAAACCACCTCCGGTTTGCGAGAGCCCCCCAATGCTTGCGTCAGCCAGCGACAGAAAAAATGAGTCATGCTCACCCCTGATACCTATTAGGGGTTAATTTTATCCAAGTTTCCCTTCGCAAGCCAGAGAATAGCGCCGGCCAGGATCGCAAGCCGGGTTGCCCTTGTGTAAGCTAGGCGGGTCTTTTTGCAGGATTGAATGAACTCATGTGGTTATTTCTGTGGCGTGCGTCTCTGCTCTATGTCTTCCCCTTGCTGATGTGGGGCTACTGCCGCATCAAGGGGATCGAATTCGTCGAGCTCGACACCGGAGTTAACAGTCACAAGTGGGTGGTGCTGGCCGCCTATCTGCTCTACGTGCTGCTCTGGCTGCTGCTCAACCGCTATCTCGAACTCTTTCTGCGTCAGCGGAGCCGCAAATGATCGAGCCCGGGCTCTGGACCCTGCTGTTGCCTGCCGCCGTACTGGCGCTCGGCTTGGGCTGGCTGGCGGGCCGACGTGGTGCGGCCCAGCTGGTCCAGCAGGTGCTGCTGAGCCAGGAGCGCCAGCAGGCGCTGCAGGATCGCTGTGACGAGCTGCAGGATGAAAAGCTGCAGGGCCAGCAGAAGCTGGAGCAGCAGCAGACCCTGCTCATCAAGCTGACCGCCCGTCTCAAGGATGCCGAAGCCACCCTGCGCAGCGAGCGACTGGCCGCCGCCGAGAAGCTGCAACTGCAACAGGAGGCGGAACAGCGGCTCAGCCAGCAGTTCGAGAACCTCGCCAACCGAATCTTCGAGCAAAACTCGGGCAACTTCCGCGAACTGAATCAGAACAGCTTAGATTTGTTGCTGACTCCGCTGAAAGAGCAGCTCGAGGGCTTTCGCCGCCAGGTGGGGGAAACCCACGCCCAGGAGACGGCCCAGCGCCACAACCTCAAGTTTGAGCTGGAGCGTCTGGCCGAGCTCAATGCCCGCATGACCGAAGAGGCGGCGGCGCTGACCCGCGCCCTCAAGGGCGACAGCAAGCAGCAGGGCAACTGGGGCGAGGTGGTGCTGGCACGGATCCTCAGCGAATGCGGCCTGCGCGAGGGCCACGAGTACCACACCCAGGTCAACATCGAGGTGGACAAGGGCAAGCGCTACCAACCCGACGTCATCGTCCACCTGCCGCAGGACAAGGACATCATCATCGACGCCAAGGTGTCGCTGACCGCCTACGAGCGCTGGTACAACAGCGATGACGAGCTGGAGAAGGCGGTGGCGCTGAAAGAGCACGTCGCCTCGGTGCGCAACCATATCCGCGAGCTGGGCCGCAAGGATTACCTGCAGCTGCCGGGGGTGCGCACCCTCGATTACGTGCTGATGTTCGTGGCGGTGGAGCCCGCCTTCCTCACCGCGGTGGAGGCCGACCCCTCGCTGGTGCGATTCGGTCTCGACAACAACATCCTGCTGGTGAGCCCCACCAACCTGATGGTAGCGCTGCGCACCATAGAGAACCTGTGGCGCTATGAGCGGCAGAACCAGAATGCCCGCCAGATCGCCGAGCGGGCCGGCCGCCTCTACGAGAAGCTGCGGCTGTTCGTGGAGGAGATGCAGCAGCTGGGTGGCAGCCTGCACCGGGCGCAGGAGAGCTACGACAAGGCGATGGGGCGGCTGGTCAACGGGCGCGGCAACCTGATCGCCCAGGTGGAGCGCTTTCGCGAGCTGGGGGTGGAGGTGACCAAGACCCTGCCCGAGCCGCTGGTCAACCGGGCGCTGGAGCGGGAAGACCCGGCCGAGTGAGGCGGGGCCTCATGCTTCATGCAACAACAAGAAGGGCAGCCAGTGGCTGCCCTTCTGCATTTCTTCGTCTTGATACCCTTCGCCATTCGATCTCGCGCACTCGCCGGTTACTGCTTCCAGAAGGAGGGGAAGAAGAGCACCGCCACGGTCAGGATCTCGAGCCGTCCCAGCAGCATGCCGAACGACAGGATCCACTTGGCCGAGTCCGGCAGGGTGGCGAAGTTGGTGCTGGGGCCGATGATCGGGCCCATGCCCGGACCCACGTTGGCGACGGCGGTGATGGAGCCCGAGATGGCGGTCAGGGGATCCAGCCCGATGGCGGCGAGCAGGGCGGCGATCAGCAGGATGACGGCGAAGTAGGCCAGCACGAACGAGATCATCGAGCGGATGATGGCGTCGTTGACCGGGCGGCCGTTGTACTTCTGCGGGAAGACGCCGGAGGGGTGCATCAGCTGGCGCATCTGCTTCTTGAACAGGGCGAACGCCACCTGCACCCGGAAGATCTTGAGGCCGCCGGCGGTGGAGCCGGAGCAGGCGCCGAGGGCCAGCAGGATGATGAAGATGATGCTGGTGAGCGGGCCCCAGGTGCCGAAGTCACCGAGCCCGAAGCCGGTGGTGGTGAGCACGGAGACGATGTTGAAGCAGCTGATGCGCAGGGCATCCATGAAGCCGTAGATGTCCCTTAGCCACAGATAGAAGGTGACCACCACGGTGACCCAGACTACCAGCCAGAAGAAACCCTGTACCTGGGCGTCCTTGAGCAGGCTGTTGTCACGCCGGCTCAGGCTCTGCACGTAGAGCAGGAAGGGCAGGCCGCCGAGGAACATGAAGACGGTACCGATCCAGTGTGCGGAGTTGGAGAAGTGGGACATGGATTGATCGGAGGTGGAGTAGCCGCCGGTGCTGAGGGTGGTCATCGAGTGATTGACCGCCTCGAACAGGGTCATGCCGCTCACCCAGTAGGCCAGGAAGCAGAGCATGGAGAGCACCAGGTAGACCAGCACTATGTTGTTGGCCACCGTCTTGGCGCGCGGCGCACTCTTGTCGGACCAATCCGAGCTCTCGGTCTGGAACAGCTTCATGCCGCCCACGTTGAGGTAGGGCAGCACCGCCACCGCCATCACGATAAAGCCCACCCCGCCCAGCCACTGCAGGATGGAGCGCCACAGCAATATGCTGTGGGCCATGCCGTCGAGCCCCGACAGCACGGTGGAGCCCGTGGTGGTGACTCCCGACATGGTCTCGAAATAGGCGTCGGTGAAGTCGATGTGGTTGATGAAGAAGAAGGGCAGGGCGCCGAAGATGCAGGCTACCACCCAGACCGAGGTGGTGAGCAGGAACATCTCCCGCACGCCGAGGTGGAACACCGCCTTGCGGCCGTAATGCAGGCAGAGCAGGGCGGCACCGTGGGTGATCAGCACCGACTTGAGAAACTCGACGAACCCCTCGGAGCCGGTCAGCAGGGCCAGCAGGGTGGGCAGCCACATGAACAGGGCCAGCTTGGAGAGCACCAGCCCGAGGGTGAAGATGATGGGACGCAGCTTGATCATGCAAGATAACCTGGTCGTTGATTGACAAAAGACCCGGACAATCCCTGGTAGAGGCTGTGCCGGGTCTGGGTTGTGCTGCCTGGGTGCATGGGCAGATTACAGGAAGAAGGGACTTGGCTGGAACAGACGTTCCACTTCCGGAATGTACTTCTTGTCCACCAGGAACATCACCACGTGGTCATCCTGCTGGATCTGGGTCCGGTCGTGGGCGATCAGCACCTCGTCACCGCGCACGATGGCGCCGATGGTGGTGCCGGGCGGCAGCTTGAGCTCGCCCACCGTCTTGCCAACCACCTTGGAGGTGTTCTCGTCCCCGTGGGCGATCGCCTCTATGGCCTCGGCCGCCCCGCGGCGCAGGCTGTAGACGTTGGCGATGTCGGCCCGGCGCACGTGGGTCAGCAGGGCCGAGATGGTGGCCTGCTGCGGCGAGATGGCGATGTCGATGGAGCCGCCCTGCACCAGATCCACATAGGCGCTGCGCTGGATCAGCACCATGGTCTTCTTGGCGCCCATCTTCTTGGCGAGCAGGGCCGACATGATGTTGGCCTCGTCCTCGTTGGTCACCGCGATGAAGACGTCGATCTGGTCGATGTGCTCCTCCGCCAGCAGCTCCTGATCCGCCGCGTCACCGCAGAAGACGATGGTGTTTTCCAGCACCTCGGAGAGCTGCTCCGCCCGTTTCTGGTTGCGCTCGATCAGCTTCACGCTGTAGCGCTTCTCCAGCTGGCGGGCGAGGCCGGCGCCGATGTTGCCGCCGCCGACGATCATGATGCGCCGGTAGGGGCTCTCGAGCCGCTGCAGCTCCGACATCACGGCGCGGATATGGCCCGCCGCCGCCACGAAGAACACCTCGTCATCGGCCTCGATAATGGTGGTGCCCTGTGGGCGGATGGAGCGGCCCTGACGGAAGATCGCCGCCACCCGGGTCTCGATGTTGGGCATGTGATCGCGCAGGGTGGAGAGGGCGTTGCCCACCAGCGGGCCGCCGTAGTAGGCCTTGACCGCCACCAGACCCACCTTGCCGCCGGCGAAGTCCACCACCTGCAGGGCGCCCGGGTACTCGATCAGGCGGCGCACGTAGTCGGTCACCAGCTGCTCGGGGGCGATCAGGTGATCCACCGGCACGGATTCGGGCAGAAACAGCCGATCCCGTTCCACCAGATAGGCCGGCGAGCGGATCCGCGCCACCTTGTTGGGGGTGTTGAACAGGGAGTAGGCCACCTGGCAGGCGACCATGTTGGTCTCGTCGCTGTTGGTGACCGCGACCAGCATGTCGGCATCCTGGGCGCCCGCTTCGCGCAGCACCTTGGGATGGGCGCCGTGGCCGTTCACCACCCGCAGGTCGAACTTGTCCTGCAGCTCGCGCAGCCGGTCGCTGTCGGTGTCGACGATGGTGATGTCGTTGTTCTCGCCGGCCAGGTTCTCGGCCAGGGTGCCGCCGACCTGACCGGCGCCCAGAATGATGATCTTCATAGGACGGCCTCATGAGCATCGCCGCTGCAACGGCGGCCAGGGTGCGTGGGGACGGTCATCAACAGGATGAATCTCATAGGGAAAGCGCGCTCGATGTTGGGCAGTAATGGGTGCCGCAAGCGGCACCCGTCGTGAGTATGGCCCTGCTTACCGCTTGATCAGCTTGGCATAGTAGAAGCCGTCCATCTCGGCCTCGCCCGGCAGGAACTGGCGACCCGGGCACTCCGGGGTGTCCTGCGCATGCAGCGGCACCAGAGTGGCGTCCGGGGTGGCCGCGAGGAAGGCGCGGATCTGGTCGCGGTTCTCTTCCGGCAGCACGGAGCAGGTGGCATACAGCAGAGTACCGCCGCTTTTCAGTTTCAACCAGAGGGCGCCGAGGATGCGGTGTTGCAGCTCGGCCAGCTCGCGGATGTCCTGATCCCGGCGCAGCCACTTGATGTCGGGGTGACGGCGGATGACGCCGGTGGCGGAGCAGGGGGCATCCAGCAGGATGCGGTCGAACTGACCCTCCGGCCACCACAGATCCGGTGTGCTGGCATCGCCGTGGATCACCTTGGCGGTGAGGCCGATGCGATCCAGGTTCTCCTGCACCCGCTTGAGGCGGTTGTCGTCGGCATCGACCGCCACCACGCCGGCCAGCGCGGGCTGGCGCTCCAGCAGGTGGGCGGTCTTGCCACCGGGGGCGGCGCAGGCATCCAGCACCCACTCGCCCGGCTGCGGGTCGAGCAGCGCGGCAGCCTGTTGTGCTGCGCCATCCTGTACCGAGCAGTCGCCGACCTCGAAGCCGGGCAGCTTGGTCACGTCGCAGGGACGTTCCAGCAGGATGCAATCCTCACCCTCTTCACCGGCCATCGCATTGATGCCGGCCTCGGCCATGCGGGCCAGCATCTGCTCGCGGCTCTGGCGCTGGCTGTTGTTGCGGATCCACATGGGCGGGCGCTGGTTGTTGGCCTCCATGATGAATTCCCACTCATCCGGATAGGCCTGGCGCAGCCGCTTGGTGAGCCACTCCGGGTGACCGAGACGGATGCTGGGGACACGGTCGATGCGCAGCAGAATGACTTCGGCGCTGCGCTGGAAGTTGCGCAGCACACCGTTGATGAGGCCGCGCAAGGAGGTGCCCTTGAGCAGCTTGACGGCGTTGACGGTCTCGGCCACCGCGGCGTGAGCCGGAACGCGGGTGTAGATGAGCTGATAGAGACCGACCAGGATCAGGTAGTGGAAGATGCGGCTCTTGTTCTTGAGCGGCTTGTCCATCATCTCGCCGACCGCCGCATCGAGGCGGGGCAGCCAGCGCAGGGTGCCGTAGCAGAGTTCTTGCAGGAGGGCGCGATCGCGGGGCGCAACCTTCTCCTGGGCAGCAGGCAGGACGGCGGAGAGGGACTGGCCCTGATCCAGCACCTGTTGAATGACGAGAGCAGCCTGTGCGCGTGTTTTCATAGTGTTACCTTAGATGCGCAAGCCGGGGCCTGGGCCCCGCCTTGTGTCAATTCAGTTCAATTCAATTGCGTGCCGGGTTCAAACCAGTCGCGGCGAGAGTTGAGCAGGTCAGTCACGGACATGGCCTTCTTGCCGGGCGGCTGCAGGGTCAGCAGGCGCAGCACGCCCTTGCCGGTGGCGATGTCGATTCCCTGCTTGTCAGCCTTGAGCAGGGTACCGGCCGCCTGGCCGTGATCCTGTGCGACGACCTCGGCCTGCCATACCTTGACGGTCTGGCCGGCGACTTCAAACCAGCTGATGGGCCAGGGGTTGAAGGCGCGGATGCAGCGCTCGATGGCGACGGCTTCCATGGACCAGTCGATGCGGGCCTCTTCCTTGGAGAGCTTCTCGGCGTAGTTGGCCTGTGCATCGTCCTGCACTTCGGCGGCGGTGTTGCCGGCAGCCATGGCATTGACGGTGTCGACCAGTGCCTGCGGGCCCAGCCCGGCCAGCTTGTCATAGAGGCTGGCAGAGGTTTCGTCGGCGGCGATGGGGCAGCTCACCTTGCGGATCATGGCGCCGGTATCCAGCCCCACATCCATCTGCATGATGGTGACGCCGGTTTCGGCATCACCCGCCCAGATGGAGCGCTGGATCGGGGCGGCACCGCGCCAGCGCGGCAGCAGGGAACCGTGCACGTTGATGCAACCCAGCCGTGGGGTATCGAGCACGGCCTTGGGCAGGATCAGGCCGTAGGCGACCACTACCATCAGGTCGGCGCCAAGGGCGGCCAGCTCGGCCTGGGCCTCTTCCTTGCGCAGGGAGGCGGGTTGATAGACCGGCAGATCGTGGGCCAGCGCCAACTCCTTGACCGGGCTGGCAGTGAGCTTCTGGCCGCGGCCGGCAGGCTTGTCGGGCTGGGTATAAACGGCGACGACCTCGTGGTCGGAAGACAACAACGCCGCCAGGTGACGGGCGGCGAAGTCGGGAGTACCGGCAAAAATCAGTTTCAGCTTATTCAATGGGGCAGATCCTCAGAGGACTTTGCGATCTTCACGGGCCATCTTTTCCAGCTTCTGGCGAATGCGCTGGCGCTTGAGCGGGGACAGGTAATCCACAAACAGCTTGCCGACCAGATGGTCCATCTCATGTTGGATGCAGATGGCGAGCAGATCGTCTGCTTCCAGCTCGAATGCCTTGCCGTGGCGATCCAGGGCGCGCACCTTGACCCACTCGGCGCGGGGCACCAGGGCACGGCTGCCAGGCACGGAGAGGCACCCTTCCTCGATGCCGGTGCTGCCGGCCTGCTCGATGATCTCGGGGTTGATCAATACCAGAGGATCTTCACGGTTTTCAGAGACATCGATCACTATGATGCGCTGATGAATGTCGACCTGAGTGGCGGCGAGGCCGATGCCTTCCTCCGCGTACATGGTTTCGAACATATCATCTACAATGTGTTGTAACTCGGGTGTAAAGGTCTCGACAGGGGCTGCGACGGTACGCAGACGCTCATCGGGGAAACGCAATACATCTAGAATGGCCATAGTTTTTTCTTTAGTTTCGTATAAATGCAGTCAATATTGGCGTAATTCTAGTCATTTACGCCGACAAAAAACAGCAACACTTTGCGCGCAGAAGTAACAGGGAGTGTTATGTATCTGAAGCAAACCATCCTCGCCTGTCTGTTGGCCACCCTGAGCCAGGGCGTGCTGGCCGACCAGCTGAAACTGAAAGCGGGTTATCCCGAGACCTATGTGGTGCAAAAAGGCGATACCCTCTGGGATATTTCCGGCCAGTATCTGGCGGAGCCTTGGCTATGGCCAAGGCTCTGGAACATCAACCCGCAGATCGCCAATCCACACTGGATCTACCCGGGCGACGTGCTGCACCTGAGTTGGGTCAACGGCGAGCCGCGGCTTGGCAAGGCGATGCAGGGCGGCAAGCAGGTTGTTCACCTCTCTCCCAAGAGTCGTTACGAGAACAAGGCCAACCCCATTCCAACTCTGCCACTCAGCGAGATCGGCCCCTTCCTGCAAACCGACCATATTCTGGCTGACAGCCAGCAGGCAAAGCAGTTGCCTTATGTGCTGGGCAATGATGAGGCACACATTGGCATGCTGGAGGGGGATACCCTCTACGTACAGGGCTCGCTGATCCCGGGTCAGGACTATGGCATCTATCATCCGGGGACCATCTACAAAGACAAGAAGAGTGGCGAACAGTTGGGGCAAGAGGCGGTCTTCGTCGGCACGGCCAGGGCGGAAGCCCTGCTGCCAGACGGCCGCACCCGGGTTACCCTCAGCCACAACCAGCGCGAGGTGTATCAGGGCGACAAGCTGATGCCGTTCCCGCCGCAGGAGAGCCTCTCCGCCGTGTTCATTCCCAAGGCTGCCCCCGTCATCTCGCCCGGCTATATCGTCGACTTGCCGAGCAAGGCTCGCGGCGGTGGCAAGTTCGACGTCGTGCTCATCAACAAGGGCATACGTGATCAGGTTGCCCCCGGTGATGTGCTGGAGATTCTGCGCCCCGGTGCCCGGCTGGTGAGCAAGAATGGCAAGGTCGCCTATCGGGAGTACTCCTCGGTCTATGACAAGGCATTCTATTCGGCCGGCAAGCCGCCCCTGCCGTCGGAGGCCGTGGCCCGAGTCATGTTGTTCAAGGTGTACGACAAGCTGAGTTATGGCCTGATCCTGCAGAGTCAGGATATGGTCAGCACCGGTTATCAGGTCAGCAACTTCTAACGTGCCTCTTCCATCCGGGCGACTCGCGCTGTGGTTGACGCTGGATGCCGTCACCGGCATTGGCCCGGTCACCGCCGCTCGCTTGCTGGCTCATTTTGGCGGTGACATCGTCACCCTGTTCGGCGCTGATGACGGCACCCTGCGATCCCTTGGTCTGCAGAGCGCTCAAATCCAGCAGATGAGGTGGCCCCAGCCGGTTGTCGAGCAGGCTCTGAGCTGGGCCGCCGAGCCCGGCAATCACCTCCTGTGTCCGGATGACCCCGCCTATCCCGCTTTGCTCAAAGAGATCCCTGCCGCCCCGCTGCTGCTCTACTGCTGCGGCAACCTGGCTGCCCTGTCTGTTCCTCAGCTGGCGATGGTCGGCACACGCCATCCCACCTATGCCGGCAAGAATAATGCTGCCCGCCTCTGCAGTGAGCTGGTCGCCTGCGGGCTGGCCATCACTTCCGGACTGGCGCTTGGCATCGATGGGGTGTGTCATCAGCAGGCGTTGGCGACAGGGGGGACTACCCTGGCCGTGCTGGGCTCAGGGCTCGACTGCCTCTATCCGAAGCGCCATCAGGGGTTGGCCATGGAGATCCTGGCGCGAGGCGGCTTGCTTATCTCCGAGCTGGCACCCGACAAGGGACCGTTGGCCGAGCACTTTCCACGGCGCAATCGCATCATCAGTGGCTTGTCGTTGGGGACCCTGGTAGTAGAGGCGGCCGAGCAGAGCGGTTCGCTCATCACGGCCCGTTATGCATTGGAACAGGGGCGAGAGGTCTTTGCCGTCCCAGGTGCCCCGCAAAACGTGCAGGCACTGGGTTGCAACAAATTAATCCAGCAGGGGGCCAAACTTGTATTGAGCGCGGCCGATATAGTGGAAGAGCTGCCCGGATTTGTCGGTCTGTTGCAGCAAGTGGCTGACTTGTCTGAGCATTCGAATAATAGCGAATTGCCTTATGCCGATTTGTTGGATAACGTAGATTATGAGACCACGAGCGTGGATACCGTTGCCGAACGGTCCCAGCTTCCTGTCGAAGTGGTATTGGGCAGGTTGGTAGAGCTGGAGCTGGCCGGTGCAGTGATGGCGGTAGCCGGTGGATACGTCAGAGCGAGGAGGGCGAATCATGTTTGATGTATTGATGTACCTTTTCGAGACCTACATCCACAGCGATGCAGATGTGATGGTCGAGCAGAATGAACTCACCGACGAACTGAGCCGGGCAGGTTTCGACAAAGACGAGATCGAGAAGGCGCTCAACTGGCTGGAGAGACTGGCCAACCTGCATGACAGCGAGCGGGAGGTCTACGTCGCCGCCAGCGCGCAAGGCTCCATGCGTATCTATGCTCCACAAGAACTGGCACGCCTCAGTACCGAGTGCCGCGGTTTCCTGCTGTTTCTGGAACAAGCCCAGGTACTCAATGCCGAAACCCGCGAAATCTGCATCGAGCGCCTGCTCGAGCTTGATAAACCGGATATCGAGCTGGACGATCTGAAGTGGGTCGTCATGATGGTGCTGTTCAACGTACCGGGCAGTGAAAATGCCTACCAGCAGATGGAAGAGCTGGTGTTTGACGAGTCAGACGGTGTCATCCACTGACAGCCCGGTGCCGCGCTGGTAGAATTCAGGTCATCTGGATTTCAAGGCGCGGCCCATGTCAAAAATCGATCATCACCTCTTTTCAGCCCACGAACATGCCTTCGAGCGCGAACCGTGCCCGCAGTGTGGGGCCGAGCTGGTGATCCGCCAGGGCAAGCATGGTCCCTTCCTCGGTTGCTCCGCCTATCCTGCCTGTGATTATATCCGCTCCCTGACCCCGTCCGGTCGTGACATCGAAAAGGTGCTTGAGGGCTCGGCCTGCCCGGACTGCGGCCAGCCGCTGGCTATCAAGAAGGGGCGTTATGGCCTGTTTGTCGGCTGCACCCAGTACCCGGCCTGCCAGCACATCGAATCCCTGCAGGAGAGCGACGATACCCAGATCCTCTGCCCGGAGTGTGGCAAGGGGCACCTCATCAGCCGAACCTCCCGCTATGGCAAGCAGTTCTACTCTTGCGACGGTTACCCCCATTGCAAATATGTGGTGAATGACAAGCCGGTCCCCATGCCTTGCCCACAATGTGGCTGGGGTATCATGGTCGAGAAAAAGGTGAGGGGAGCACTGCGCTGGATCTGCCCGCAAAAGAAATGCGGCCACCAGAGCGAGCAGGTATAATCCGGCCGCCACAAGCGAATTGAAACGTTTTCGGCTAACTTCAACCCCCCACTTGGAGTAAGGAAATTCCCACCATGAATAAACCCTTTGTTGCCGTATTGATGGGCTCTGATTCTGATTTTCCGGTGATGCAGACCACCCTCGAGGTGCTCAAGTCATTCGATATCGCGGTAGAAGTGAAAGTGACCTCCGCACACCGTACACCGGCTGCGACTCATCAGTACGTGACCGACGCCGAAGCCCGTGGCTGCAAGGTCTTTATCTGTGCCGCCGGCCTCGCCGCTCACCTGGCGGGCGCAGTGGCAGGCATCACGACTCGTCCCGTGATCGGTGTACCCATCGATGGCGGCCCGCTCAAGGGGCTGGATGCGCTGCTTTCCACCGTGCAGATGCCGGGCGGGGTGCCGGTGGCGACCGTGGCGATCGGCAAGGCCGGCGCCAAGAATGCAGGCTATCTGGCAGCGCAGATGCTGGCAGTGGCGGATGATGAACTGGCGGCCAAGGTGCAGGCCGAACGCCAGAAAAATGCCGACGAGGTACTGGCCAAGGATGCCGCCTTGCAGGCCCTGCTCAAGTAAGCTCCGAGACGGCAACCACCACCCCGTTCGCCATCAGCCTCTCGCTGGTCGATGAGGGAGGGGCGCCAGGGTCGCCGTTCCGTAGGCTCAATGTTAATCAATGATGAGGCGACAGCCCGGCTGTCGCATTTTTTATGCCCAATGAATTTGAACTTGCAGTTGCTGCCCTCCAGCGCGATGGGGTGATTGCCTATGCGACCGAGGCGGTATTTGGCCTGGGTTGTGATCCTGACTCCGAGTCGGCGGTACACCGTCTGCTGGCGATCAAGCAACGCCCGGTGGAGAAGGGACTGATCCTGATCGCTGCCGATCTGGCTCAGTTGCAGGATTACATCGATCTGGACCAGCTCACTGACGAGCAGCTGGCCCGGGTGGAAGCGAGCTGGCCTGGTCCCTTCACCTGGATCATGCCGGCGCGCAGCAATACCCCCGCCTGGCTGACCGGTCAGTTCACTACCCTGGCGGTGCGTGTGACGGCCCATCCGCAGGTACAAGGGCTGTGTCGTGCCTTTGGCAAGCCGCTGGTCTCTACCAGTGCCAACCTGACGGGTGAAGAGCCGGCCCGCCGGGTGGCGGATATCGGCGAATTGTTGGCGAGTCAGCTGGCCTATATCCTGCCCGGCGAAGTGGGGGGGCAGGCCAATCCGTCCGAGATCAAGGATGCCAGAACCGGCGCCATCATTCGCCCCTCTTGAACCGCTCGGAGAGCGGCAATGCGGATCGGCTTCGCCATCCGGCGACATCACAATAATAGGGTCAGGCGACGATCCTGGCTGACTGGAGACAAGATGAGCAAACCGGATGTGGCCCAGGTCAAGGCCTTCCTGCTGCAGTTGCAGGACGAGATCTGCCGTGGTCTGGAACTGGCCGACGGCGCCGGACACTTTGTGGAAGATGCCTGGCGCCGTGAAGGAGGTGGTGGTGGCCGCACTCGTGTGCTGCGTCACGGTGCGGTGATCGAGCAGGGAGGGGTCAACTTCTCCCACGTTCATGGCGATGCCATGCCGGCCTCGGCGACGGCCCATCGGCCGGAACTGGCGGGCCGCCGGTTTGAGGCCATGGGGGTGTCGCTGGTGATCCACCCACACAATCCGTATGTGCCGACCAGCCACGCCAATGTGCGCTTCTTCATCGCCGAGAAAGAGGGGGAGGAGCCGATCTGGTGGTTTGGTGGCGGCTTCGATCTCACCCCGTTTTATCCGTTCGAAGAGGACGTGCGGCATTGGCATCAGGTCTCCCGCGATCTTTGTCAGCCGTTCGGCACCGATATTTATCCCGAGTTCAAATCCTGGTGTGATCGCTACTTCTTCCTCAAGCACCGGGACGAGACGCGCGGCGTCGGTGGCCTCTTCTTCGATGATCTGAATCGCTGGCCGTTTGCCGACTGTTTCGCCTTTATGCAGGCGGTTGGCAAGGGCTATCTCGATGCCTACCTGCCGATTGTCGAGCGCCGCAAGGCGCTGGCTTATGGCGAACGGGAGCGGGAATTCCAGCTCTATCGTCGGGGCCGCTATGTGGAGTTCAATCTGGTGTATGACCGTGGCACCCTGTTCGGCTTGCAGACAGGCGGGCGTACCGAGTCGATCCTGATGTCGATGCCGCCGCTGGCGCGCTGGGAATATGACTGGCAGCCGTCCGCGGGCAGCCCGGAGGCATTGCTCTACAGCGACTACCTCAAACCACGCGAGTGGTTGTGACCAGAGGGGCAGAGGGGCCATGATGGCCCCTTCTTATTGGCCGATATTCGGCTTGTTCCTGAGTGCGAAAACCCGTTAAATCGGGAGATTGCCCTCTGAAGGAACTCTTTGATGGATCGTTATCTGGTTTTTGGCCACCCGGTGCGCCACAGCAAATCTCCCTTTATTCATACCCTGTTTGCCAGACAAACCCAGCAGGAGCTGGAATATGGTCTGGCCGAGCCTGCCGTCGAAGAGTTCGCCACCAGTCTGAGAGCTTTCTTTGCCCAAGGTGGCAAGGGATGCAATGTCACCGTCCCCTTCAAGGAGCAGGCATTCGCCCTGGTCGATCGACTGAGCCCTCGGGCTCGGCGGGCGGGGGCCGTCAACACCATCAAGCTGACCGATGATGGCGTACTGCTCGGTGACAACACAGATGGTGCCGGGTTGGTGGCCGATCTCAAGGCGCATGGTGTGGCACTTGCCGGCAGCAGGATCCTGCTGCTGGGGGCGGGTGGCGCGGCGCGCGGTGCGCTGGCACCGCTGCTGGCCGAGCAACCCGAGGTATTGGTTATCGCCAACCGTACACACGCCAGGGCGGAGCAGCTGGCTGCCGAGTTTCGTGATCTGGGGGCGGTCAGTGCCCAGACCTATGAACAGCTGAGCGGCCATTTCGATCTGATCATCAACTCCACCTCCGCCAGCCTGCAGGGGGAGCTGCCGCCGCTCCCTCCGGCGCTGATCCATGCCGATATTGCCATCTACGACATGATGTATGGCGCGACCGATACCCCCTTTATCGCCTGGGCCAAGGGGCAAGGGGCTCGCCAGACTGTAGACGGCCTCGGCATGTTGGTGGAACAGGCAGCAGAGGCCTTTACCGTGTGGCGCGGAATCCGGCCAGGGACTAAACAGGTATTGAGAGAACTGAAACGAAATCTGGGGACCCTATGAACCAAGGCATCTTGTTTCCCGAGCTGGCCGACTGGCAAGCGCACGAACAGCGGATCCACTTTCCTGCCCAGCAGATGGGGGCGCTGGTGGATTGTTACATCAGTCGCCGGCGTCTGGAGAAAATGACCGGGCTCTCCCTCGCGAGAGAGGAAGACATCCTGCGAGCCTTCGAAAGCGTGCGTTTTGACATCGAGGAAATTGCTGAAAAACTCATTGAGGAACAAGAGTTTGCAGAAGATGGCGCCATCTACCTCTGATTTTTTCAAGTTTTTTCTCAAAGCAGCGGAACTTGCGCCAAGTTGTGCTGACTAACTAGATAGTTGAGGAAGTGCTAGCTAGTCACCTTTATAACTCCCCGGTATTCGTACTGGGGATTTTTTTATCTATATGAAAAATAACATGATTTATGTAATTCATTTTTCGTGAAACTTAATTACATAAATTACTTTCACTTTCTGCTGCTTTGCTATACAGTTAGCAACGTAGGGTACAGAGGTAAGATGTTCTATCTTTCAGACCTTTTATTTCACGTAATTGAATGTGGCTGAATAGCGACCCCGGTGAGTCATCATCGGGGTGTTTTTTTATGGGTTACGTTTAGAGTAAATGCTTTAATGTTGGCGAATGTTTGTTAGAATGAAGGGGATTCTTGAGGAAAACCAGTCGTCTTTGTTCTCAAGATTTAGCTTCTTCCCAATTTTTGAACTGATTGTTTAAGGCCGGTACTGCGTTTGCAGAACCGGCCTCATTTTTATCCTTTCCATTGACTGCTTTGTAATAAAATTTCACTTTGGTACTTATTTGGTGAGGAAACGCCCCCGCCGGCATCTATTTTTGAGAACGTTGCCAATGGGATGAAAAGTTAATTGTTATATAGAATTAACTGTTTATCCCATTGATAAAAATAGTGTTTCAAGAACTCATCGTAGGGAGTGGGTGATGTCACTGGCGAGAGGGGTGATGGCAAGCAGACTGAAAGCCTTTCAATCAGCGGAGGAGCTGCTCCGCCAATTGCAGGGTTTGGTTGTGGTGTATGCAGGACGTAGCTTACTCCTCGAGCGGTGCTTGCTCACCGTCAGTCATGTCATCGGCGCCTGCGAGATACCAGCCAGTCAGCGTCTGTGCCAGTTTTTCGACCCCGATCTGGGTCAGGGAAGAGAAGGCTTCCACCTGAATCTGCGGACCCAGCTCGGCTACGGCCTGACGTACCTTGATGACCTGATTGTTGCGCGGACCTGGGCTCAGCTTGTCGGCCTTGGTCAGCAGTAGCATGACCGGCAGTTTGCGGTGAGAGCTCCACTCCAGCATATTCATATCGGTATCTTTGAGCGGATGGCGGATGTCCATCAGGATCACCAGACCTTTCAATGACTCACGACGCTGCAGATATTCCGCCAGCGACTTTTGCCACTTGAGCTTCATTTCCAGCGGAACCTGCGCATAACCGTAGCCAGGCAGGTCGACCAGACGCTTGCCCGGTTCCAGCTCAAACAGGTTGATGAGCTGGGTGCGTCCCGGCGTCTTACTGGTGCGAGCCAGGTTCTTGTGCTTGGTCAAGGTATTCAATGCAGATGACTTACCGGCGTTGGAACGGCCGGCAAACGCAATCTCGACACCCCCATCATTTGGCAGGTGACGGATGTCGGGTGCGCTGGTCACAAAATGCACCTTATTGAAATTCAGAGTTTGTGTATCCAACGTAAATTCCCCATAGAGATAGAGGGTTATAGAGTTACTTTTTTGTGAAATCGTGTAAAATGGCGTCGCTTAAACGCGTTTATTTTAACATGCCTTCAGCGGCATGGGATCTGGAAGCCTAATAACGAGAAGTTGGAACGCCATGAAGAACCTAGTCATTACTCTTGCTCTGATGGTTGGCGTAACGGGGATGGCACAAGCCAAGGGCGATGCCGCTGCGGGACAAACCAAGGCTGCCGTTTGCGCGGCTTGTCATGGACCGGACGGCAACAGCCTAGTCGATATGTACCCCAAGATTGCTGGTCAGCACGCATCATATATCAAAAAGCAGTTAGTTGAACTGAAGGCTGCAGCTTCTGGTCAAACTGGCCGGGTTGCTCCCATCATGGGGCCGATGGCGCTTCCTCTGTCTGAACAGGACATGGAAGACCTGGCAGCCTACTTCTCCAGTCAGAAGGTGACGCCGCTCGCGGTACCCGATGACGCCGTCGCTGCAGGCAAGGCGCTGTACATGGGAGGAGACATGAGCCGTGGTCTGGCTGCCTGTACTGCCTGCCATGGTCCGCGCGGCTCGGGCGTCGAGCAGGCCAAGTATCCGAGCCTGTCCGGCCAGCATCCTGCCTACATCAAGGCCCAGCTCACGGCTTTTAGGGCCGCTTCCCGTGACAACGACCCGAACAGCATGATGCGGGACGTTGCCAAGAAGCTGACCGATCAGGATATCGAAGTACTGTCCAAATATGTGGCAGGTCTGCACTGATCAAGCCGATGATATTATCTCATTGATATTGACGAGGAGCCGCCGGCTCCTCGTTTCTTTTTGGCCTTTAACACCATTTGGCCAATTTTTTCTCGCATTGTTGTAAGAGATCTCCCATTCATCAGCCTGGCCAGGGCTTAAACATTTTTAGAAAAATGCTTAGTAATTCATTAATTTCAATATGTTAAATGACAATAAGTCGTTTATCTCCGTTTGAAAACGTTCCTGATGGATTGAGCCACTTTATTAAATTGATACAGTGGATGCATGGAATGACCCACGCGGCGGTTCACGACCGGGATGTCGTGAAGACAGGATGTCGATGAGGCTGGATGCCAAGGGCCACGCGAGTGGCAGGCAATGGATTGAAAGACCAGGATGGTGACCGTTCAGGAAGAGCGGGGCTGCGGGAAGCAACCACCCCAGAAGATGACCGGACGTCGTCTGCATGGGTCAGGCAAGCACACGCACATTCAGGATCGACCAATTAAGGTCAGGATGACCATACACAAGATATGATGCGCAGAGGTATCACCACGGACAGGGTGATTTGCAGCCAGGGATGGGACTCGCATAAACATATCAAGGCAGCTTCGGCTGCCTTTTTTCTTTTGGGTCATTAACCCGCTTGGTCATTCTGTGTCAAAATACCAGCAACATGCCCAGAGGATGCCGATCCTGCGGTATTCGAAGGCCATTTATGGCCGGATTGGTGCGGGATCCCGCTCTGTTTCTAATCCATCGTCCCCCGTGTCAGCATCCTCTTCCGGACCTTTTCGAACCGGAAACGGGTTTCAATCCAGTTATTTGTCGGAGTCATTCATTCATGTCGGCTAAACAACCCAATCGCAAACCTGCCGGTAAGCGCAAAGAATCAGATGCCAGTGCCCAGGAAGGCCGTGAGCGCAAACGCGCCGCCAAGCGCAAGGGCTTGAAGGCAGGATCCCGCCAGCAGGTCGAGCAGGCCGGCAAGAAGAGTGGCACCAAACAGGCCAAGGATCCGCGCATCGGTTCCCGCAAGCCGGTTGCCCTGATCGTGGAAGAGAAGAGCAGCAAGCCGGTCGCGCCCAAGCAGGTCAAAGAGAAGAAGCTGGTGATGACGCCGGAGCAGGAGCTGGCCTCCATCGAGAATGATGATCGCCTGAATGACCTGCTGGATCGGCTCGATGCCGGTGAGACCCTGGAAGCAACCGAGCAGGCCTGGGTCGATCAACGGGTTGACCGCTATCAGGAGCTGATGGACGAGCTTGGCATCATCGACACCGATGATGACGAAGATGAAGCTGATTTTGATGAGGCCGACTTTGACGAGCCGGGCCAGCCAGCCTCCGAAGAGGAGCTGTGGGATCGTTTCACCCAGGTCGACTATCAGCCAGAGCCCAAGCCTGAGCCGAAGAAAAAGTGATGAGTGGATGGATGCTGGCCGCCTTGTTGGGCGGCCTGATTTTGTTGGGGCTGGCCTGGTATGCCGGTACCTTGCTGGCACGTCTCAAGCGCCAGCACGACAGTCAGCAGCAGGCTATCGCGGCCCGCAATGAACGGATCCTCGAGAGTGTCAGGGTCATTGCCCATGCGGTACGGGATGGTCAGTGCGACTACTCCGAGGGCGCCATCCGGCTGACCAATCTGCTGGATGCGTTGCAGATCAAGGGCGGTCGCGCCTTTGCCGGCGAATTTCCGGGTTTGTACGGTCTCTACGAGAAGGTGAAGGAGATGCCGACTCATGAGGCGAGACGGGCCCTCAAACGCAATGAAGTAATGAAGATGGATCTCGAACGCAGTGGCTATGAGGCCGAGCTGGAGGCGCAGATCCTCGAGGATGTGGCCAGACTGAAGGATTTTCAGTTAAGCCGGTGAGCCGATAACAAAAAGAGGAAGCAAGCGTGCAAGCAGAACAGATTGTGTGGGATCAGGCCCTGATCGAGAAGTATAACTACAGCGGTCCGCGTTACACCTCCTATCCCACTGCGCTGGAGTTCAACGAGGGTTTCGGTTATCCGGACTTCGTCCAGGCCGCGAGCCAGTATCCGGCGCGCAACCTGTCGCTCTACGTGCATATCCCCTTCTGTCACAAGCTCTGCTACTACTGCGGCTGCAACAAGGTGATCACCCGTCACCGCCACAAGGCCGATCAGTACCTCGATTTCCTCGAGCAGGAGATCAAGGCGCAGGCCCCGCTGTTCAAGCAGCGGCTGGTGACCCAGCTGCACTGGGGCGGCGGCACGCCCACCTATCTGGATGAACCCCAGACTCGCCGACTGATGGCCATGTTGCGGGAGCATTTCCACTTCGCCGAAGAGGGCGAAATCAGCATCGAGGTGGATCCGCGCGAGATCGAGCTCTCCATGCTGGACGTGCTGCGGGAAATCGGCTTCAACCGTATCAGCCTCGGCGTGCAGGACTTCAACAAGGAGGTCCAGGTCGCGGTCAACCGCGAGCAGGACAACGACTTCATCCGCGCCATGCTGGAGCGGGCCCGCGAACTGGGCTTTCGTTCCACCAACCTGGATCTCATCTACGGCCTGCCGCACCAGAACCGGGAGAGCTTTCATCACACCCTGGAAGAGGTGCTCAAGACTGACCCGGCCCGCCTCTCCATCTTCAACTATGCCCACCTGCCGAGCCGTTTTGCCGCCCAGCACAAGCTGAAAGAGGCCGACATGCCGGCGCCGCAGGAAAAACTGGCCATGCTGCAGGATACCATCGCCTTCCTGACCGGCCGTGGTTATCAGTTCATCGGCATGGATCACTTCGCCAAGCCGGACGACGAGCTGGCGGTAGCCCAGCGTGAGGGCAAGCTGCACCGCAACTTCCAGGGCTATACCACCCAGGGAGATTGCGATCTGCTGGGGCTGGGGGTCTCCTCCATCAGCATGATCGGTGATGCCTATTCCCAGAACCAGAAAGAGCTCAAGGCCTACTATGGCCAAGTGGAAACGCTGGGGCATGCCCAGTGGAAGGGGTGCTCTCTCAATCAGGACGACCTGATCCGCCGCGAGGTGATCAAGCGCCTCATCTGCGATTTTCGCCTGAACTTTGCCGCCGTCGAGCAGGCCCATGGCCTGGTGTTCAGAGAGTATTTTGCGGAGGATCTCAAGCTGCTGCAGACCTTCATCGATGACGGCCTGGTACGCATGACCGAAGAGGGGCTGGAGGTGGTCTCCACCGGTCAGCTGCTGATCCGCAACATCTGCATGTGCTTCGATGTCTACCTGCGCAACAAGGCGCGCCAGCAGCAGTTCTCCCGGGTGATCTAAGCCGGCCGATGTCGTTGGGAAATAAAAAAACCGCCTCTCGGCGGTTTTTTTATTGGGCTTGGCTGCACTCAGCGCCGGGCTGCGCGGGCACTCAGCTCGGCCTTTTCGGTCTTGCTCAGGAAAGCCAGAGTCAGGCCGTTCTGCTGGGCGGTGCGGATCTCGCTCACCGTCATGCCGGCAGCCGGGGCCGCCACCTCGTATTCGTGGGGCAGGTCGATGCCTTCCACCGCCGGGTCGTCGGTGTTGAGGCAAGCCAGCACGCCGGCGGCCAGGAACTGGCGGATCGGGTGCTCGGTCAGGCTCGCCACCGTGGTGGTCTGAACGTTGGAGGTGAGGCAGGACTCGATGCCGATGCGGTGCTCGGCCAGATAGGCCATCAGGGCCGGATCCTGAACGGCTTTGACGCCGTGGCCGATACGTTCGGCACCCAGCTCGCGAATGGCCTGCCACATGCTCTCGGGGCCGGCGGCTTCACCGGCGTGCACGGTGACGCGCATGCCAGCATCACGCACCCGGTGGAAGTGGTCGGTGAACAGCTCGCCCGGGAAGCCCAGCTCGTCGCCGGCCAGATCGATGGCAACCAGCCGATCGCGATGGGCCAGGCAGGCATTCAGTTCTTGTTTGCACTGCTCGGTGCCGAAGGTGCGGCTCATGATGCCGATCAGGTTGGTCTTGATGCCGAAGTCGCGGCTGCCAGCCGCCACGCCGTCGATGATGGCTTCGACCACGCCCTGCGGGTGCAGCTTGTGGGCCATCGCCATGTAGGCCGGGCTGAAACGCAGCTCGGCATAGTCGATACCGGCGCGCAGCAGATCTTCCACGTTTTCGTAGGCGACCCGGCGGCAGGCGTCGTAGTCGGCCAGCACGGCCACGCCCCAGTCCAGTTTCTTGAGGAAGGCGACCAGGCTCGGTTCATTCTCGACGATCTGCACATGGGGGCGCAGCGCCTCCAGCTCGAAGGCGGGCAGTTGGATATTGTGCTGACGGCCCAGCTCGAGGATGGTCTGCGGGCGGATGTTGCCGTCCAGATGGCGGTGCAGGTCGGTCAGGGGAAGAGATCTGTCAATCATGATGGCGCCTTCTTCGAGTCGGGTGTGAAAGCCTGCCATTCTAGGCAGGGATCTCAAAAAAGATACCCCGTTTGAAATCAAACGGGGTCTTATTGGTCGGTGATTTGCCAAGGCGTGATGGGAATCGTTTTTCCCAAGGACTCAGGAGAGGTCGAGTTCCTTCAGCTTGCGGGTGAGGGTGTTGCGCCCCCAACCAAGCAGCCGTGCCGCTTCCTGCTTGTGACCGTGGGTATGGTCCAGCGCGGTTTCCAGCATGATCCGCTCGAACTGGGGCAGGGCATCGGCCAGGATATCGGTCTCCCCCAGCGCCAGCTTGGCGGCGACCCAATCCTGCAGCTGCTGCTGCCAGCCGCCGGACAGGGCCGGCTGACCCGGTTCGGCGGTGCTGGTGATGGGGGTGAGCAGCTCGGTGGGCAGATCGCTCACCAGCACCTCCTGGCCCGAAGCCATCACGGTAAGCCAGCGGCAGACGTTCTCCAGCTGGCGCACGTTGCCCGGCCAGGGCAGGCGGCTGATGTAGGCCTGGGTATCCGGATGCAGACTCTTGGCCTCCACGTTCAGCTCCTTGGCTGCCCGCAGCAGGAAGTGCTGGGCCAGCTGGGGAATGTCCTCACGGCGCTCCTTGAGGGCGGGAATGTGGATCCGGATGACATTCAGGCGGTGGAACAGGTCTTCCCGAAACTCGCCGTCGGCCACCCGCTTCTCCAGATTCTGGTGGGTGGCGGCGATGATCCGCACATCCACCTGCACCGGCTGATGGCCGCCGACCCGGTAGAACTGGCCGTCGGCCAGTACCCGCAGCAGCCGGGTCTGCACATCCAGCGGCATGTCGCCGATCTCGTCTAGAAACAGGGTGCCGCCATCGGCCTGTTCGAAGCGGCCGTGGCGAATGTTGTTGGCGCCGGTGAAGGCCCCTTTCTCATGGCCGAACAGTTCCGATTCGATGAGATCTTTCGGGATGGCGGCCATGTTGAGGGCGATGAAGTTCTTGTGGGCGCGCGGGCTGTGCTTGTGCAGGGCGTGGGCGACCAGCTCCTTGCCGGTGCCGCTCTGGCCGTTGATCAGCACCGAGATGCTGGAGCGCGACAGTCGGCCGATGGCGCGGAACACCTCCTGCATGGCTGGTGCCTCGCCGATGATCTCCGGGCTGCTGGCCGGATCCTGCTGGCGAGCCTTGCGTTTGGTGCGTTGCTCCTTGAGGTGATTCTCGGCGCGACGCACCAGAGTGACCGCCTCGTCGATGTCGAACGGCTTGGGCAGGTATTCGAAGGCGCCGCGCTGGTAGGCGTTGACCGCGCTGTCGAGATCCGAGTGGGCGGTCATGATGATGATGGGCAGATCGGCCTGGCGGCGATGGATCTGCTCAAGCAGGCTGAGGCCGTCGATGCCGGGCATGCGGATATCGGAGAGGATCACGTCTGGCGAGCGCATCTCCAGCGAGCTCAGCAGCGCCTCGCCATCGGCGAAGCTCTCGCACTCGAAACCTTCACTGCCGAGGGTGCGCTCCAGCACCCAGCGGATAGAACTGTCGTCATCGACGATCCACACTTTTGCTGTCATGACGTTCCCTTATTTGCGAAGCGGTAGAAAGATGGTGAATTCGGTGTGGCCGGGCCAGCTGATGCAGTCGATCCGCCCCTTGTGCTGGTCGATCAGGTTCTGGGCGATGGAGAGGCCGAGCCCGGTGCCCCCTTCCTTGCCGGTGATCATCGGATAGAAGAGGGTGTCGCGGATGGCATCCGGGATGCCGGGGCCGTTGTCGATGATCTTGATCTCGGCCGCTAGGCGGTAGCGCTGGCCGTGGATGGTGATCTGGAACGCGGTGCGGGTCTTGATGCGGATGAGGCCGGTCTGCTCGCCGATGGCCTCGGCGGCGTTGCGCACCATGTTGAGAAAGGCCTGCTGCAGCTGGTCCGGCTCCATCTCGAATTCCGGAATGCTGGGATCGTAATCCCGCTCGATGCGCACCGTTGGCGGCAGCTCCAGCTCCACCAGCCGGCGCACCTGTTCCAGCACCGAGTGCACGTTGTGCATCTGGTGACGACCCGGGCGCTGGGGGCCGAGCAGCCGATCGACCAGCACCCGCAGCCGGTCGGCCTGTTCGATGATGATGCCGGTGTATTCGCGCAGGGCTGGGTCGGGCAGCTCCTTTTGCAGCAGCTGGGCCGCGCCGCGCAGACCGCCGAGGGGATTCTTGATCTCGTGGGCCAGGCCGCGTACCAGCTCCTTGGCCGCCTGCTGCTGGGCATGCTGCTGCAGCTCCTGGCTGATCTTCTTCTGCTGGTCGATCTTGCGCAGCTCCACCACCATCAGCCGCTGCTCATGATCGGCCAGCGGGCTGACGCTCATCTCCACCAGTCTGGGCTCCCCTTCTACCACCAGGGTGACTTCGCTGTCGGTGAAGCCCTGCCCCGAGCTGAGGCACTGCTTTAGCCGCTGCAGATCGAGGGAGATGTGCTCCAGCAGGTAGGGCAGTTCGATACCGATCAGCCGGCGCTGACTGAGGGAGAGCAGCTGCTCGGCGGCCGGGTTGACGAACTGGATGCAGAGCCGCTCATCCATCAGGATGACGGCGGTCAGCAAGTTATCGAGCAGTATCTTGGCTTGATCCGGGCGGGTTGGCACAGGTTTCTCCCTAAAACGGTGCTATACACCAGCAATGCACCAATGTGGTGCATTTAGTCTACCCGTATCGAGGCACAGGATCACCCCTTGTTGTTGAGGGGGGTCACTTTGGGTGCAGGATTGATGCTGGCCCGGTGCAGGTAGAAGGTGACTGGCTTGGATTTAGCAAGGATCGTACCGTCTTTGGCGAGCAGCTCGAGCTGGGCCTCATGGGCACCGCGATCGAGGTTTTCGACCCGGATGGCGAGCGCGTTTTTAACGATGGGGGCCGCCTTGCCGTCCAGGGTCAGGCGCACATCGTACTGGGTCGGCGGTTGCGGGCTGATCTGACCCTGAAACACCACGTTGCCGGTGTTGTCGCGCAGGGTGCTGCCCTGTTCCGGGGAGAGCAGTTCGATGACCAGCTTGGCCGCCTCCTTCTCTTTCTTGGCATCGACGCCGGTGAGGCTGTTGAAGTTGTCAACTTGCACCGAGCGGGGTGAACTGCCGATGAAGGGGGCGACGCGCAGATCGACCTCCTTGGCTTTCTGGCCGGGAGGAGGGGCATCCGTGTAGTGAACGACTCCCTGGCTGTCGGTCCAGGAGTATACCTTGGCAGCCTGGGCGCCGGTGGCGGCCAGCAGCAACAGGCTCAGCATCCATACTGGGTTGGCGTTTTTCATCCATCTCTCCTTGACGGGATTTTGCTTAATCCTATCAGAGAAAAAACCCGCCTGTCGGCGGGTTTGGTCAAGTTCTGAGCTGGCTTCCGGATTAAACGGAGTAGTACAGTTCGAACTCCAGCGGGTGCGGGGTCATGCGCACGCGGTCAACGTCCTGCTGCTTCAGCTCCAGGTAGGAGTTGATGAAGTCGTCGCTGAATACGCCACCGCGGGTCAGGAACTCGCGATCCGCATCCAGCGCAGCCAGGGCTTCGTCCAGAGAGCCGGCCACGGTCGGCACTTCGGCTGCTTCTTCCGGCGGCAGGTCATACAAGTTCTTGTCCATGGCATCGCCCGGGTGGATCTTGTTGATGATACCGTCCAGACCGGCCATCAGCTGGGCTGCGAAGGCCAGGTACGGGTTGGCAGCCGGATCCGGGAAGCGGACTTCGATGCGGCGAGCTTTCGGGCTCGGCACGACCGGGATACGGATGGAGGCAGAGCGGTTGCGGGCAGAGTAGGCCAGCATGACCGGTGCTTCATAACCCGGTACCAGACGCTTGTAGGAGTTGGTGGTCGGGTTGGCGAAGGCGTTGATGGCCTTGGCGTGCTTGATGATGCCGCCGATGTAGTGCAGCGCCATCTCGGACAGACCGCCGTACAGGTCACCTGCGAACAGGTTGACGCCGTTCTTGGCCAGGGATTGGTGGCAGTGCATGCCGGAGCCGTTGTCACCGAACATGGGTTTCGGCATGAAGGTGACGGTCTTGTTGTAGGCGTGGGCCACGTTGTGGATCACGTACTTCAGCACCTGCACTTCATCCGCTTTCAGGGTGAGGGTGTTGAAACGGGTCGCGATCTCGTTCTGACCGGCAGTCGCCACTTCGTGGTGGTGAGCTTCAACGACCTGGCCCATCTCTTCCAGCACCAGACACATGGCGGCACGGATATCCTGGGAGGAGTCAACCGGTGCAACCGGGAAGTAGCCACCCTTGACGAAAGGACGGTGACCCTTGTTGCCGTGCTCGTAATCGGTACCGGAGTTCCAGGCGGCTTCTTCGGACTCGATCTTCACGAAGCTGTGGCCCATGGTGTTCGAGAAGGTGATGTTGTCGAACATGAAGAATTCCGGCTCAGGCCCGAACAGCACGGTGTCGGCGATGCCGCTGGACTTCAGGAAGTCTTCGGCACGCTTGGCGATGGAGCGCGGATCGCGGTCGTAGCCCTGCATGGTGGCCGGTTCCAGCACGTCACAGACGATGTTCAGGGTGGTCTCTTCGGTGAACGGATCCAGTTTGGCGGAGGCCGCATCCGGCATCAGCACCATGTCTGATTCGTTGATGCCCTTCCAGCCACCGATGGAGGAACCATCGAACATCTTGCCGTCTTCGAAGAAATCTTCGTCAACCTGATGGGAAGGGATGGATACGTGCTGCTCTTTACCCTTGGTGTCGGTAAAGCGCAGGTCGACAAACTTGACTTCGTGTTCCTGGATCAGGGCCAAAACGTTCTGGGCTGACATGCTAAGTAACCTCCGGTGTTAAAACTCTTAGGGTGAATGCGTCATCACATTCACATAAGCCAGTATCGTGCCAAGTTTGTGACAGCTTGATTTCAGGGCATTTGGGGCTATAAGCCAGCCCTGAGACCCGCTATCTCAGCGCGTTACGCCTCAAAGTAGTGCATCCATGGATCGTTTTGGTGCACTAAAATGGTGCGCGTTATACGGTCAGCCCCCATCTAAGCAGGCTTTGATCGGAAGGTCTATGATCCTGATCCCCTGTTGTGCGCGAATGTACTGCAATTCTGCTAGGCAGATCACAAAGGCGAGAGTACAATTAGCGCCCAATTTTACCCGGTGATTGAGGCGAGAATGTTAGAGAATTTACGCAATATTGCGATTATTGCGCACGTTGACCACGGCAAAACGACTCTGGTTGATAAGCTGCTGCAGCAGTCCGGCACCCTGGACCGCTCCACGGAAGGCCAGGAACGGATCATGGACTCCAATGATCTGGAACGGGAACGTGGCATCACCATTCTCGCCAAGAACACTGCGATCCGCTGGAACGACTACCGCATCAACATCGTTGATACCCCGGGTCACGCCGACTTCGGTGGTGAGGTAGAGCGCGTACTGTCCATGGTTGACTCCGTGCTGCTGCTGGTTGACGCCGTTGACGGCCCGATGCCGCAAACCCGTTTCGTGACCCAGAAGGCATTCGCCCAGGGTCTGAAGCCGATCGTGGTCATCAACAAGATCGACCGTCCGGGTGCTCGTCCTGACTGGGTAATGGATCAGGTATTCGATCTGTTCGACAACCTGGGTGCCACCGACGAACAGCTGGACTTCAAAGTTGTTTACGCCTCTGCACTGAACGGTTGGGCCACCATGGATCAGGACGTTGAGTCCGATAACATGGAGCCGCTGTTCCAGGCCATCGTCGACAACGTGGAAGCGCCCAAGGCTGATGCCGACGGTGGTTTCCAGATGCAGATCTCCCAGCTGGACTACAACTCCTATGTTGGCGTCATCGGTATCGGCCGCATCACCCGTGGTCGCGTCAAGACCAACCAGCAGGTCACCATCGTCGGTGCCGACGGCAAGTCCCGTACCGGCAAGGTCGGTCAGGTGCTGGGTTATCTGGGTCTGTCCCGTACCGAAGTGGCCGATGCGCAAGCTGGCGACATCATCGCCATCACCGGTCTGGGCGAGCTGAAGATCTCCGACACCATCTGTGACAACGGCGCCGTTGAAGCGCTGCCGCCGCTCTCCGTTGACGAGCCGACCGTGAACATGACCTTCCAGGTCAACACCTCACCGTTCGCCGGCAAAGAGGGCAAGTTCGTGACCTCCCGCAACATCCTGGAGCGTCTGAACCAGGAGCTGGTCCACAACGTGGCCCTGCGCGTGGAAGAGACCGATGATCCGGACAAGTTCCGTGTCTCCGGCCGTGGTGAACTGCACCTGTCCATCCTGATCGAAAACATGCGTCGCGAAGGTTACGAGCTGGCGGTATCCCGTCCGGAAGTTATCCTGCGCACCGTAGACGGCGTTCTGCAAGAACCGTTCGAAACCGTAACTGTGGACGTGGAAGAAGCACACCAGGGTTCCGTGATGGAGCAACTCGGCCTGCGTAAGGGCGAGATGACCAACATGACCCCGGATGGCAAAGGTCGTGTTCGCCTTGACTTCATGATCCCGAGCCGTGGCCTGATCGGCTTCCAGACCGAGTTCATGACCCTGACCTCCGGTACCGGTCTGCTGTACCACACCTTCGACCACTACGGTCCGCACAAGGGTGGCAGCATCGGCGAGCGTCAGAACGGCGTGCTGATCTCCAACGCTACCGGCAAGGCGCTGACCTATGCCCTGTTCGGTCTGCAAGACCGCGGTCGTCTGTTCATCGGTCACGCGACCGAAGTGTACGAAGGCCAGGTGATCGGTATTCACTCCCGTTCCAACGACCTGACCGTGAACTGCCTGAAGGGCAAGCAGCTGACCAACATGCGTGCCTCCGGTACCGACGAAGCCCAGGTGCTGACTCCGCCGATCCGCATGTCGCTGGAACAGGCTCTGGAGTTCATCGACAACGACGAACTGGTTGAAGTCACTCCGAAGAGCATCCGTATCCGCAAGAAACTGCTGACCGAGATGGATCGCAAGCGCGCCGGTCGTGCTTGATATCTGTTCATCGACAGACAGAGAGAGGCCTTCGGGCCTCTTTTTTTATGCCTGCTCGTCGCGGGCAGGCGGCTGCAGGTGCCGGTGCGAGTCGCACCCGGCCGGCCCATGGGTGGTCAAATGACCATGCTATCTGACACAATGTCTGCACTATGAAGACGTTGGGAGCGACAATGCAGCAGAAATTCGGCGGCCGTCTTGGCCATGCCCTCTCTTTTTTACGCCACGATGGCGGCCACTTCGCCCAGTTTGTATGGGGCCGTTTCCAGCAGGACAGGCTGACGGTCACCGCCGGCTATCTCGCCTATGTGACCCTGCTCTCCCTGGTGCCCATGATCGCCGTGGTATTCGGCATGATGTCGGCCTTTCCGGTGTTTCAGAGCCTGAAGCAGGAAATGGAGCAGTTCGTCTATCACAACTTCGTGCCCACCGCCGGCGAGATGCTCAAGGAGTACATCGACGGCTTCGTGGCCAACGCCACCAACACCACGGCAGTCGGCATCGGCGCCCTGATCGTGGTGGCGCTGATGCTGATCTCGGCCATCGACAAGAACCTCAACTACATCTGGCGCTCCACCCAGAGCAGGCCGCTGGCCCAGGCATTCGCCATGTACTGGATGATCCTGACCCTGGGCCCGGTGCTCATCGGGGCCAGCATCGCCATCTCCTCCTACATTTTCTCGCTGCGGCTGTTCGGGGCCGAGAGCCTGTTCGGCATCGGCTATCTGTTGCTGCGCGGCTTGCCGTTCCTGTTCTCGGTACTGACTTTCCTGCTGGTCTATACCGTGGTGCCCAACTGCAAGGTGCGGCTGATGCACGCCTTCATCGGCGCTCTGGTGGCGGCCACCCTGTTCGAGCTGGCCAAGCGCGGCTTTGCCATCTACATCACCAACTTCCCCTCCTATCAGGCCATCTATGGCGCCCTGGCGACCATCCCCATCCTGTTTGTCTGGGTCTACTTGAGCTGGCTGGTGGTCTTGCTTGGCGCGGAAACCACCGCCTGCCTCGGCGAATATGAACGACCGGGCGCCGATGAGTTGGCCTGAGCCGGTCCCTTGCTGTTAGCATCGACGACCGCCCCCGTCAGCAGATGGGGGCGGTCGTTTCGTTTTGAGAGGAGAGGGATGTGATTGCACTGATTCAGCGGGTCAGCGAGGCCAGCGTAACGGTAGAGGGCGAGGTGACCGGGGCTATTGGTCAGGGTCTGCTGGTGCTGCTCGGGGTGGAGCAGGGGGATGACGAGGCCAAGGCCGACAAGCTGCTGCACAAGGTGAGCGGTTACCGCATCTTCTCCGATGAGAATGGCAAGATGAACCTCAACGTAAGCCAGGCCGGCGGCAGCCTGCTGGTGGTCTCCCAGTTCACCCTGGCGGCGGATACCAACAAGGGGATGAGACCCAGCTTCTCCGGCGGCGCCCATCCGGTCGAGGCCGAGCGGCTGTACGACTACTTCGTGGCGCAGGCCGCCGCCAGTGGCATCCCGACCGCCACCGGCCGCTTCGCCGCCGACATGAAGGTGGCGCTGGTCAACGACGGTCCGGTCACCTTCTGGCTACAGGTCTGACGCCAGCTCGTAGCGGGGGGCCGTGTGCAGCAGGACGTTGCGCAGCCCCGGCACCGGGTAGGGGGTGGTGGGGCCGACCCACTGCTCCAGCAGCATCAGCACCCGGGTCAGCTCGAGGCGGGTGCGCGGCAGCAGGTTGATGATGAGCTCGCCGTTCAGGCGGGGGGCCAGCGCCTGATAGATGCGCTCCTGAAACAGCAGCGGCGGATTGCCGTCCTGGCTGAACAGATCGAGCAGGATGAGGTCGTACTGCGCCTCGCTCTGCTCCAGAAAGGCGAGGGCATCGGCCTGGTGCAGGGTTGGCGGTCGCTGCGGATGTTGGTCGGGCTGAAAGAACAGCTGATAGAGGGTGATCACCTCTTCGTCGAGGTCGACGCACTCGTGACGGGCATCGGGCCAGCGCCGGTGCAGATGGCGGGTGAGATCGCCGCCCCCCAGCCCCAGCTCGAGGATGCTGCCAGCCTGCTCGGGCAGCAGACAGGCGATCACCTGCTGGTGCGGCAGGCAGAGGGTGGCGGGCTCGGCCAGGGACATGGCCGACTGCACCACGCCATCGATCTCCAGCCAGCGATGATGGGCATTTTCCTGCACGGTGAGCCGGCGCTGGGGCTTGGCGCTGAGGTGCAATAAGTGGTCGGCTTGGTACGCTTGCAGATTGAAGTCCATGAATTTGCACGGCAAGATGGTTTTCGACCAGTGTAACTCAAGGATGGAACTATGTACCGGGTGGTCACCCCCCAGACGGCAGCCGAACCGGATGCCCATTATCAGTTGAGCTGGGAGGCATGGGTGCGCAAGCCCTTCAATGTGCCCGTCGGCGCTAACTCAAGGATCGCTTTATGTACCGGGTAGTCACTCCTCAAACGGCCGCCGAGCTGGACTCTTACTACCAGTTACGCTGGGAACTGCTGCGTAAACCCTTCAATCTGCCCGTCGGTTCCGAGCGGGATGAATACGATACCGTCGCCATTCACCGGTTGATGCTGGCCCCCGACGGCACCCCCATCGCGGTGGGGCGGCTGTTTGTCGGCGGTGACGAGGCCCAGATCCGCTTCATGGCGCTGCGCCCCGAATTTCGCGGTCAGGGGCTGGGTGTCCGCATGGTGGAAGATCTCGAACAACTGGCCCGCAGCGAGAAGGTGAAGCGGCTGGTGATGAATGCCCGCCAGGAAGCGGTGGAGTTCTACCGCAAGTGCGGCTTTCTCGAGGTGGGGGAAGGCCCCGTCTCCTTCGGTCGCATCCCGCACCGCCAGATGATCAAGTCCCTGAGCCCGTTGCAGACCATCCAGTACCGGCCGGAGTGGTGTCAGGATCTCACGACCCGCTGGTCGCGCGGCATTCCCATCAGCGAGAAGATGGGGGTGCACATCACCCACTACGACGGCCAGACCTTCCACCTCAAGGCCAATCTGGCGGCCAATCTCAACGTGCATGACACCATGTTCGCCGGCAGCATCTACAGCCAGTGCGTGCTGGCGGGCTGGGGCCTGATCTGGCTGCAGCTCAAGGAGGCGGGGCTGGTGGGGGATACCGTGCTGGCGGAAGGCAACATCAAGTACTACCGGCCGGTCAAGGAGGAGCCGGAGGCGCGGGTGGCGCGCGAAGGCATGCCTGCCGTGCTCGAGCCGCTCAAGGCCGGTGAATCCGCCAAGTTCAGCCTCAAGATCAAGCTGTTCAGCGGCGACAAGCTGGCGGCCGAGTTCCTCGGTCACTACGTGGTGCAGCCGGTGAAGCGGCCGGGCCAGTAGCCCCGCGCTGGTTCCCATCAAGCAACAAGGCCTCATCACGAGGCCTTGTGGCTTTCTGTCGGCTAGCCGTTGGCCGCCTGTGCGGCCGGGGCCTTCGGCGCCGGTCGCCAGAGCGGGCTGCTGTTGCCCTGGGGCGGGTAGCGTACGCCGGTCTCCCAGCCGCAGCCGTCCGGTTTTTGCTGGAAGCCCCAGCTGAGGGTCGGTTCGGCGAGCGGCCCGCGCCACTGGCCGAGCAGCTCGGCGCAGTGCTGGCCGTTGAGGACGCCCAGATCCAGCTGCCACTGCTCATTGACCAGATCGACGCTGCCCTGCACCCCCAGCAGGTGGGTGATGGTGGAAGCGCCGGCCTGCTCGATCTTCAGCTGGCCCTGCGCCACCTTGCCTTGCAGCTTGATGCGATAGAAGGGGGTGTCGCCCTCCTGCATCGCCTGCCAGAGCTCGGCCGGGCTGAGGGTTGGCGCCGCCGCCTGCTTGAACCACTGATCCAGCAGCGGATCTATCTTCACCTTGTCCCAGAACGGCTCGGTGGCATCGAGCGCAATGTTCCCCTGCAGGGAGCTGCGCCAGGCGCCTGGGGTGCCGCCGTGCAGCGCCTGCAGATCGGCGCTCAGGTCCATCTTGCCGGCGAAGGAGACGGGGGAGTGGAGGATCTTGCCCCACTGTACCAGATCCAGTTTCTCGCCCTTGAGCTGCAACCGGCTGGTCTGGCCCGGCTCGCGGCCCCACTGGCCGCTCAGGCTGAGGCTGCCCTCATCCGGCAGTGAGCTGGTGAGCTTGTTGAGCTGCCAGGAGCCGGCTGTCAGCTCGCCATCCAGCTCGCCGTTGCGGGCGCTGAGGCCGTCCCACACCAGTTCGAACCAGGCGCTCTCGAGGCGGGCTCGGCCCAGCAGCGGCCCTGGCTGGTTGCCACGCAGGCTGAGATCGGTGAGATAGAACTGCCAGCCGGTCAGCGACAGGGGCAGGGTATCGTCGAAGGAGAGCACCTTGAGCTTGTCGAAGGCCAGCTTGCGGATGTCGATCTGCTGCGGGCGCCAGTGCTGCCAATCCTGCCACCACCCTTCCGGCAGACTGATGTCCATGCCGCTCAGCGCCATGTCCTTGAGGGTCAGCTTCTGCTGCAGGGGATCGAGGGAGAGCTCCAGGTTGAACTCCCCTTCATAGGCCTTGCCCTGCAACTCGGCATCCAGCTGCTGGGGCGAGAAGGCGACCTTGCCCTGGATGGCTTCCAGCTGGAACAGGCCGCGGCCGAGATCGCCGAGGGTCCCCGAGAAGTAGCCGCTGGGCGTGCTGCCGGCCTGCCAGTTGAAGGCGGTCAGCTGGCCGTTGAGGTTGTTGAGGGCCAGCTCCTGCTCGATGTCGTTGAAGCTGAGATCCCGGATCTGGCCGAGATCCAGGCTGACCTGGCGCAGAGGGGATTCGGCTTTGGCGAGGGTGCCCCACTCGATGCGCATGCCCTGGGTCTTGAGGTTGTTCAGCCGCAGGCTGCGGGCGGGCCAGTCGAGCACCATGCCGGTTTCGAGCAGACCGTCGAACAGGTTGGCGATCAGCTTGTCGGTACTCAGCACCTGACCTTCCAGCCGGCCGGCCAGATTGAGGCGGGAGAGGGCCCAGGCCGGGGTCGCCAGCTCATTGATGTTGAGGGTCAGGTTGGCCTGGGGCGGGCGCACCGGATTGAGCAACTGCCAGTCGCTCAGGGTGGCGTTGAGGCCGCGCAGGGTCAGTCCGTCGCTCTCCAGGCTGAGCCGGTCTATGGTGCTGTCGGCGATGGTGAGGGAGTGCACCGGCAGGCTCGGCAGCTGGTTGGGCAACGGCAGCTTGATGGCCGGGCGAATGAGGTCGAGATGGGCGATGCGCACGTCCCGGCTCAGCCAGTCGATGCTCTCTATCTCGAGATAGATCTTGTCGAGGGTCACGGCGTTGCCGTAACTCACCTGCTCTGCCAGCAGGGTGTAGGGGTGGAGCGGGTTGAACACCAGCCGGCCTATGGTGACAGGCACGCCGGTCTGCTGGCTGAGCCAGCCGGCGATGGGCCCCTTGGCCCGCTCGGCGTCGAACAGGCCTAGCCCGACCCAGACAAAGAGCAACAGGAAGGCAAGGGTGTAGAGCAGGCCGCGCAGCCAGGAATTCATCAGTGCTTTCCTCCTGTTTCTGTTGCTTGGTCAAGCATTGGAATAGTGATCCCGCAGGCCGAGCCAGCGCCGTATCAAGGGCTCGACATGGCTCGGGTGTCTATCCATCAGGCAAGGTGACCATCTTCTGCATCTGCCTTGGTCAAGCATTGGAATAGTGATCCCGTAGACCGAGCCAGCGTCGTATCAAGGGTTCGACATGGCTCGGGTGGCGGTCCATCAAGAAGCGCGCCATCTTCTGTACCTGCGGGATGAGCGATTGGTCGCGTACCAGATCGGCGATCTTGAGGTCAGCCAGGCCGGTCTGGCGGGTGCCGAGCAGCTCGCCCGGGCCGCGCAGCTCCAGATCCCGCTGGGCGATGAGGAAGCCGTCGTTGGTCTCCCGCAGCACCCCGAGCCGGCTCTGGGCCGTCTTGGACAAGGGGGCATGATAGAGCAGCACGCAGTGGGAGGCCACCGAGCCGCGACCGACCCGGCCGCGCAGCTGGTGCAGCTGCGCCAGCCCCAGTCGCTCCGGGTTTTCGATGATCATCAGGCTGGCGTTGGGCACGTCTACCCCCACTTCGATGACGGTAGTGGCGACCAGCAGTTGCAATATGCCCGCCTTGAACTCTTCCATCACCCGCTGTTTCTCGACCGGCCGCATCCGGCCGTGTACCAGCCCGATGTGCAGGCCGGGCAGCAGATTTTGCAGCTCGGCGGCGGTGTCCTCGGCGGCCTGGCATTCCAGCACCTCCGACTCCTCGATCAGGGTGCAGACCCAGTAGGCCTGCTTGCCCTCCTCGCAGGCCAGTCTGACCCGTTCGATCACGTCCTGGCGGCGGCTGTCGGGCAGCGCCACCGTGGTGATGGGGGTGCGGCCCGGCGGCAGCTCGTCGATGATGGAGGTATCGAGGTCGGCATAGGCGGTCATCGCCAGGGTGCGGGGGATGGGGGTGGCGGTCATGATCAGCTGATGGGGATGTACCCCTTCCCGCTCCCCTTTTTCCCGCAGGGCGAGCCGCTGATGCACGCCGAATCTGTGCTGTTCGTCGATGATGACCAGGGCGAGGCGCTGGAACACCACCTGCTCCTGGAAGATGGCGTGGGTACCCACCACCATCTTGACGCTGCCATCGGCGATGGCGGCCAGCGCTTCTTCTCGTGCCTTGCCCTTCTGCTTGCCCGCCAGCCAGCCGACTCCGATGCCGAGCGGTTCCAGCCACTTGGCGAAGTTGATGGCGTGCTGCTCGGCCAGCAGCTCGGTCGGCGCCATCAGCCCCACCTGACAGCCGTTGCCGATGGCCTGCAGGGCGGCCAGCGCCGCGACCAGCGTCTTGCCTGAGCCCACGTCCCCCTGCACCAGCCGCATCATGGGATGGCTCTGTTGCAGATCCCGGCCGATCTCCGCCACCACCCGGTTCTGGGCGCTGGTGGGGGTGAAGGGCAGGGCGCCGAGCAGCTGTTCTACCAGGGCCGGGGCCGGCTTGAGGGCGCGGGCCAGCTGGGTTTGTGCCTGAGCCCGCACCTTCAAGACCGAGAGGTTGTGGGCCAGCAGCTCCTCCAGCACCAGCCGCTGCTGGGCCGGATGCTGGCCGCTCTCGAGCAGGGCCAGCGCCACCGAGGGGGGCGGACGGTGCAGCAGCTTCAGGGCCGCGGCCAGATCGATCTGCTGGGGATAGAGGCCGGCGGGCAGCAGCTCCTCTACCCCGTAGAGGTCGAGCTGGGCCAGCGCCTGATCGGTGAGGCTGCGCAGGGTGAGCTGGCGCAGCCCCTCAGTGGTCGGGTAGACGGGGGTGAGCGCCTCTTCGGTCTGGCCGGCCTGCTCCTCGCCGAGCAGCTTGTACTCGGGGTGGGCCATCTCCAGCCCGTATTTGCCGGGGCGCACCTCGCCAAAGCAGCGCATCAGCCGGCCCGGGCTCAGGCTGTTCTTCTGGGCGGCGGTGAAGTTGAAGAAGCGCAGGGTGAGGGTGCCGGTGCCGTCGCTGATGCGGCAGACCAGCATGCGGCGACGCCCCATCACCAGCTGAGTGTCCTGGATCTCCCCCTCGACGGCGCCGTGCAGGCCGGGCGGCAGATCGCCGATGGGCCACACCTGGGTGCGGTCCTCGTAGCGCAGGGGGAGGTGAAACAGCAGATCCTGCACCGTGGCCAGCCCCAGCCGCTCGAGCTTTTCCTGCATCTTGCTGCCGACGCCCTTGAGGCTGTCGAGGGAGATTTTATCCAATTTCATCAATTAGATGCCCGAAAACACTGTAAATATGTCCAGATGATAGGGTTTATTGCTGTCTCGACGCAAGCCGCGTCGTGCGGTTGGGGGTCGGCTGGTGGGGAGCGGGGCCCCCAATGACAAGGGCCTGCCGATGTGCGGCAAGCCCTTGTGAGGATCCTCGATGGCGTGAGGCGCGCCGGTCAGATGATGCGCTTGAGCAGGATGTGGGCCTTGACCCTGTGGATCCGGGCCAGCAGCTTGCGTACCTGATCCGGGTAGTCCTGGATCTGCTCGATCTGATCGAAGTGGCTGATGCGCTTGGTGTTGGCCAGGATGTTCTCGCGCTCGGCGTTGAACTGGGGTCGCAGCAGGTGGCGGCGATCGTAGACCAGCAGGCCGTTCTCCAGATCCAGCGCCCAGGCGCGGGGATTGAGGTTGTTGCCGGTGAGCAGGGCCCACTCGTCATCCACGAAGATCCCCTTGAGGTGGTAGGAGTTGCGCTCGCAGCACCAGAGCATCAGGTTGAGACGGCCGGCATCGATGTGATGCTGGTTGCGCTCGGCGAACTTGCGCAGGTTGGTCTCGTACAGATAGGGCAGACCGCCGATGGTGGAGAATTTTTCCTCCGGCGGAATGAAGAAGTCGTTGGCGGTCTTGTCGCCCACCACGATCGTCACCTTGCAGCCGCGCTTGAGCAGGGCCTCGATATCCTTGTTCAACTCCTTGGGCGGGTTGAAGTAGGGGGTGCAGATGAAGATCTCCCGCTCGGTGGCCCGCACCAGGGTACGGATCATCTTGTTGAGCTGGTTGCCGCGCTTGCCCAGGCCGCTCATCGGGGTGATGGCCACCTCCTGGCTGTTGACCGGCATGGTGTCGAAGCGGTACTGACCGAGGCGCAGGTTGTGTTTGAAGCGGCGGATCGGCCCCTTCAGCTGCTTGGCGCTGGGGATGTCGGTGCGATCCAGTCGCTGCACCGCCTCGCTGCGCAGGAACAGGTCATCCACGTAGTTGACCATGCTGCGGGTCAGCTCCGGGCTGGTGATCTGGTGATAGCGGTCGAAACGGTAGCGATCCTGTTGGTGCAGGTAGATGTCGTTGAGGCTGGCACCGGAGTAGAGCAGGGTGTCATCGAAGATGAAGCCCTTGAGGTGCAGCACCCCGAGCAGCTCACGCCCCTTCACCGGCACGCCGTAGATGGCGATCTGGTGCTCGTGGCGAGCGGCCATCTCCTGATACATCAGGTGGTTGCCGCCTTGCTTGCCCTTGCCGATCAGGCCGCGCTGGGCACGGTGGAAGTCGACGAACACCTTGACGTCGAGGGCCGGGTTGCGCTGCTTGGCGGCGTAGAGGGCGGAGAGGATCTCCCGTCCCGCCTCGTCATCCTGCAGATAGAGCGCCACCAGATAGATGCGCTGACGCGCGCTGGCGATGAGCGAAAGGATCCGGCTCTTGAAGTCCTTGGCGCTGTTGAGCACTTCAAACTGGTCTGCGGCGACGGCGATCTGGGGCAGGCGCGCCAGCAGCTGTCGATAATGTGCCGATGAATGCATAGAGAAACCTGAAATCACTGCGTTAAGCGTTCCACTCGGAGCGATGGATAGGCGATTCTAGCAATCTCGCCCTGTTAGCCAAAGAAAGAATCGTCATAAAGATGAAAAAGGCCTCACATTGGAGGCCTTTTTCTGCACGGTTGCGATCAGAGGAAGCTGTAGATGATCATCGCCATCACGCCGCCGGTGGTGCCTATGATGGTCTCCATCACGGTCCAGGTCTGCAGGGTCTGCTTCTCGGTGAGACCGAGGTAGCGGTTGGCCAGCCAGAAGCCGGAGTCATTGACGTGGGAGAGCACGATGGCCCCGCCGCCGATGGCGATGGTGACCGCCGCCAGCTGGGCGCCGTTCAGGCCGAGCGGTTCCAGCATCGGCAGCACCAGACCGCAGGCAGTCAGCATGGCGACGGTGGCGGAACCCTGAATGACCCGCACCGCGGCCGCCAGGATGAAGGCCAGCGCGACGATGGGCAGGCCGGAGTCCGCCAGCATGTTGCCAAGGGCGGCACCCACGCCGGAATCCACCAGGATCTGCTTGAACACGCCACCGGCACCGGTCACCAGGATGATGACGCCGGCCGGCTGGATGGCGCTGTTGCAGACGTTCATCACCTCGTCACGGGACATGCCGCGACGGATCCCCAGCAGGTAGAAGGCGGCCAGGCAGGCGACCATGATGGCGGTGAAGGGGTGGCCGATGAACTCTAGCCAGCCGTGCAGGGGCGTGCCGGCCTCGACGAAGCGGCCGACGATGGTCTTGAGACCGATCAGCAGCAGCGGCAGGCCGATGAGGCCCATGGCCAGCCCGAAGGAGGGCAGGTTCTGGCCGTCGTCGTGGGCGCTGCTCTGGGCGTCGGCCGGCAGTGGCACGTCCACCACCTTGCTGATCAGCTCGCCAAACAGCGGGCCGGCCAGGATCAGGGCCGGAACGGCGGCGATCAGGCCGAACAGGATCATGTAGCCGAAGTCGGCGCCCAGTTGGGATGCAACCAGGATGGGGCCCGGCGCCGGGATAAGGAAAGCTTGGCAGGTGGCGATACCGGCCAGCAGGGCGATACCAATCTTAACCACGCTGCCGCCGCCACGGCGGACGATGGCGAAGGCGACGCCGATCAGCAGCACCACGGCCACGTCGAAGAACAGCGGCAGTGCGCAGACGAAGCCGGTCAGCGCCATGGCCCAGTTGGCGCGCTTGACGCCGAACTTGCCGAGCAGGGTATGGGCCACCCGGTCGAGGGCGCCGGTGACTTCCATCACCTTGCCGAACATGGCGCCCAGTGCCACCACCACGGCGACGAAGCCGAGGGTGCCGCCCATCCCTTTCTGGATGGTGGCGGCGATGTCGGCCGGGTTCATGCCGGCGGCGAGCCCCGCCACCATGGAGACCAGGATGAGGGAGACGACCGCGTGCAGGCGGGCCTTCATCACCAGAAAGAGCAGCAGCACGATGGAGCCGGCGGCCGTCATGATCAGGGAGAGGTCAGACATTGTTGTGCATTCCTTGTTCCAAGTTCAGTATCGACACCCTGCCGATCCGTCGGCAGACCATATCTTTATGATTTATTTAGATTTATGGCCATGGCTCAAACTCGATTGCCCAGGTGACTATGAGTGCGCTCAGTCTGTGGCAGACTTCACAATTCTTGTTGTTACCGGTAACATGTTACCGGTAACGTGCTAAGTTAGAACCCATCGGCAGCACGTTTTTTGAAAAATGAGATAGAGGTCAAACAATGGCGGGTAAGAGCATTATCGTGATGGGTGTATGTGGTAGCGGCAAGTCCAGCGTGGGCCTCAAGGTGGCTAGCGTGCTGGGCGCCAAGTTCATCGACGGTGATGATCTGCACCCCAGGGCCAACATCCAGAAGATGGCCGGCGGCAACCCGCTCAACGACGAGGACCGCGCCCCCTGGCTGGAGCGGATCCGCGACGCGGCCTACAGCCTGGAGCAGAAGAACGAGGTGGGCGTCATCGTCTGCTCGGCCCTCAAGAAGCAGTATCGCGACCAGATCCGTGAAGGCAACGAGTCGGTCAGCTTCCTCTTCCTCGATGGCAGCCAGCCGCTGATCCTCGAGCGGATGCGGGCCCGCAAGGGCCACTTCATGCGCGAAAGCATGGTACAAAGTCAGTTCGATACCCTGGAGCGCCCGGACGGCGAAGCCGGTGTATTCCACATCGATATCGACGGCACCTTCGAACAGGTGGTTGATCGCGCCGTCACAGCATTGGAGCAAGCCCAATGATCCATCAGGTCATTTCCAGCGTCACCGCCCGCATTCGCGAGCGCAGTGCCGCCCGTCGCCAGGCCTTCCTGGCCCGCATCCAGCGTCAGGCCGATCAGGGCAAGACCCGCGCCGCGCTGGCTTGTGGCAACCTGGCCCATGCCGTGGCCGCTTCCAGCTGTGACGAGAAGGGGCGCATCCTCGACATGACCCGCGCCAACGTCGGCATCGTCACCGCCTACAACGACATGCTGAGCGCCCATCAGCCCTATCAGGGCTATCCGGACATCATCAAGGCCGCGCTGGCCGAGCTGGGCCACAACGCTCAGGTGGCCGGCGGCGTGCCCGCCATGTGCGACGGCGTGACCCAGGGGCAGCCGGGGATGGACATGTCCCTGTTCTCCCGCGATCTGATCGCCCAGGCGACCGCGCTGTCGCTCTCCCACAACACCTTCGACGCCACCCTGCTGCTCGGCATCTGCGACAAGATAGCGCCGGGCCAGATCATGGGGGCGCTCTCCCACGCCCACCTGCCCACCGCCTTTGTGCCGGCCGGCCCGATGGCGAGCGGCATCAGCAATGACGAGAAGGTGAAGGTGCGCCAGCAGTACGCCGCCGGCGAAGTGGGCCGCGACGCCCTGCTGCAGATGGAGTGCGGCGCCTACCACGCGGCGGGCACCTGTACCTTCTACGGTACAGCCAACACCAATCAGCTGGTGTTCGAGGCCATGGGTCTGATGTTGCCGGGCTCCGCCTTCGTCCATCCCCACAGCGAGTTGCGCCACGCGCTCACCGAAGAGGCCGCCCGTCGCATCAGCGCCATGATCCCGGGCTCCCCGGCCTACCGCCCCCTGAGCGAGGTGCTGGACGAGCGCGCCCTGGTCAACGGTCTGGTGGCCCTGCTTGCCTCCGGCGGCAGCACCAACCACAGCATCCACATGGTGGCGCTGGCGCGGGCTGCCGGCCTGCACCTGACCTGGGACGACATCAGCGACCTCTCGGATGTGGTGCCGCTGCTGGTGCGCATGTACCCGAACGGCCCGGCCGATGTGAACGCCTTCGAACAGGCGGGCGGAGTGCCCGGCCTGATGCGCCGTCTGGCCGAAGAGGGGCTGATCCACATGGATGCCACCCCGGTGTTTGGCGAGATGCAGGATTACCTCAGCCGTCCGGCACTGGTCGATGGCCAGCTGGTATGGCAGCCGGTGGGTGAGAGCGGCGATGCGAGCGTGCTGTCGCCTTCCGGTAGCCGGTTCCAGGCCACTGGCGGCACCAAGCTGCTGGCGGGCAATCTGGGCCGCGCCGTGGTCAAGGTCTCCGCCGTGGCTCCCGAGTATCGGGTTATCGAAGCGCCGGCTCGGGTATTCTCCTCCCAGCATGCGGTGGAGGCGGCCTACAAGGCGGGCGATCTCAATCAGGATGCCGTCATCGTGGTGCGCCACAATGGCCCGGCCGCCAACGGCATGCCGGAGCTGCACAAGCTGATGCCGGTGCTCGGCAACCTGCAGAAGGCGGGTCACAAGGTGGCGCTGGTCACCGACGGCCGTCTCTCCGGCGCCTCCGGCAAGATCCCGGCCGCCATCCACGTCACCCCGGAAGCGCTGCACGGCGGGGCCATCGGCCTGCTTGCCGATGGCGACCTGCTGCGGGTGGACGCGGTAACCGGCAGCCTCGACTGCCTGACCGATTTGAGTGGCCGACCCCAGGCCGAGATCGACCTCACTCTGGAACAAGAGGGGTGGGGTCGTGAACTGTTCAGCGTGATGCGTCGCGCGGTATCGAGCGCCGAGTGCGGCGCCACCATCTTTGATTAAGAGCTGACTAAGGAAGAGCTATGCAGAACTGGAAAGTGAGCCCGGCCGAGGTGTTTGCCGCCTCCCCGCTGGTACCCGTGATGGTCATCAATGAGCTGGAGCAGGCCCTGCCGATGGCCAAGGCGCTGCTGGACGGCGGCATCTCGGTGTTCGAGATCACCCTGCGCACCCCGGTCGCGCTGGAGGCCATCGCCCTCATCGCCAAGGCGATGCCGGATGCCATGGTTGGTGCCGGTACCGTGCTCAACTGCGCGCAGTTTGACGCCGCCGTGGCCGCCGGTGCCCGCTTCGTCATCTCCCCGGGGATGACCCCGGCCCTGCTGGCCCACGCGGCCAACAGCACGGCGCCGCTGATCCCGGGTGTGTCCACCCCGTCCGAGGTGATGCAGGCGCTGGAAGCAGGCTACGACCACCTCAAATTCTTCCCGGCCGAAGCGAACGGCGGTACCAAGGCGCTCTCCGCCATCGCCGCGCCGCTGCCCCAGGTGAAGTTCTGCCCCACTGGCGGTATCGGCCCGAAAAACGTGGCCGATTACCTGGCGCTGAAATGCGTGGCCACCGTCGGCGGCTCCTGGATGCTGCCGGCCGAGGCCGTCAAGAACGGTAACTGGGAAGAGGTGACCCGCCTCTCCCGCGAAGCCGTCGCCCTGGTCGCATCCTGATTTGACGCCGGCGTGAGCCGGACCTTCCGTTTGCCAAGCAAGCAGGCCACCCTCGGGTGGCCTGCTCTGTTTTGGCTGCATGGTGTGGATCTGGCCCTCAGCCCAGACTGTCCCCCTCGTAGAGGGAGAAGCCCATGTCGAGCCGGGTGTCGGCCAGCGGCTGGCCGTTGAGGCGGGCCAGCAGCATGGTGGCGGCCGCACGGCCGATCTCCTTGCGCGGCGTGACGATACTGGCCAGCTTGGGGGTCATGGCGTGGCCGATGTCGAGGGCGTTGCTGCCGGCGATGGCGATCTGCTGGGGCACGGGTATCCACTTGGCCTGACACTGCAGCAGGGCGCCCACCGCCAGGTCATCGTTGGTGCAGAACAGGCCGTCCAGATCGGGATAGCGCACCAGCGCCTGCTCCAGCAACTGGCCGCCGAGGGTGAAGCTGGAGGATTGCTCGGTCAGCAGGTGCTGGCCGCTCAGGCCGAAATCCTGCATCGCCTGGTAGTAGCCTTCCATCCGCAGCTGGGTGCGCACGTCGAGCCGCGCGCCGAGATAGACCAGCTTGCGTCGGCCCCGGCGCAGCATCTCTGTTACCATGGCCCGGGCGGCTGCCCGGTGATCCATGCCGACCACCATGTCGATGGGGCTCTGCGGCAGATCCATGGTCTCCACCACCGGGATGCCGGCGGTGGCAATCATCTTGCGAGTGCGCTCGGTGTGCTGGCTGTCGGAGAGGATCAGCCCATCCACGTGATAGGAGAGCAGGGAGGCGACCTGCTCCTCTTCCCGCTCCGGACTGTAGCCGTAGTGGGCCAGCAGGGTCTGGTAGCCGGCGGGCCGGGTCACCGACTCGATGCCGTGCACCACGGCGGAGAAGACCTGGTTGGAGAGGGAGGGGATCAGGATGCCGATCGCCTTGCTGGTGGCGTTGGAGAGAATGTCCGGCGCCCGGTTGGGGATGTAGCCGAGCTCCTCCACTGCGGCGGCGATCCGCTCGCGGGTGCCCTCGGCCACGGCCTGCGGGTCGCGCAGGTAGCGGCTGACGGTCATCTTGGTGACCCCGGTCAGGTCGGCTATGTCCTGCAGGGTGGGGCGGCGCTTGCGGGTGTCGTTCATCTCGGGATCCGGCAGAAATGTTACACGTAACATTACCGTTTTTGTTTAACAAAGTCAGCATATGACGCCATCAACAGGGGGAGTCGCGGGATGATCAAGGACAAGTGCTTCGAGGGCGTGCGCTTCGAGCAGCAAGACCTGGAGGGGGAGCAGTTCCAGGGTTGCCGTTTCATCGGCTGCAACTTCTCCTGGCTCGATCTGGCCGAATGCCGCTTCGTCGACTGCAGCTTCTATGACCGGGAGAGCGAGCAGAGCTGCTTGCTGCAGGGCTGCGATCTGCGCGAGGCCAGCTTCCTGCGTTGCGATCTCACCATGGCCGACTGCAGCCAAAGCCAATGTCTGGGGCTGGAGCTGCGCGACTGTCAGGCGCTGGGGATCAACTTCTCCCGCGCCAGCTTTGCCAACCAGATCACCGTCAAGAGCTACTTCTGCGAGGCCCATCTGACCGGCAACAACTTCAGTTACGCCAATTTCGAAGGGTGCCTGCTGGAGCAATGCGAACTGAGTGGCAATCGCTGGCAGGGGGCCAACCTGTTCGGTGCCTCGCTGGCGGGCTCCGATCTCAGCGGATCCGAGTTTGGCCAAATAGACTGGGCCAGCGTCAACCTGCAGGGTTGTGACCTGCGCCAGTGCGATCTACCGGGGCTGGATCTGCGGCGGGTCAATCTGGACGGGGTGCAGATCAACGAAGATCAGCAGCAGGCCTTGCTGGAGCAGATCGGGCTGATCGTCTTCCCCTGCTGAGCCGGCAGGAAAAGAGGTAAGTTTTCGTCATCCGCCGTCATGCCCGCTGCTGTCGGCGCTCAAAAAAGCCTGCATGATGCAGGCTTTGCTGGATGGCAGGTTGGCGGCCGGGTGGCGGTGATCAGCGCTTGGCCAGCCATTTGGTGGGGTTGATCGCCTCGCCCTGATAACGGATCTCGAAGTAGAGGCCGGGCCTGTCCTGGCCGCCGCTGTCGCCGACCAGCGCCACCGGTTCACCCTGTTCCACGTTCTGTCCCACCTGGCGCAGCAGCGACTGATTGTGACCGTAGAGGCTCATGTAGCCGCGGCCGTGATCGATCACCAGCAGCATGCCGAAGCCGTCGAGCCAGTCGGCATAGACCACCTGGCCCGGGGCCACCGCCTTGACCTGGGTCCCTTCACTGGCGCCGATCAGGGTGCCTTTCCACTTCAACTCGGCGGTGCGCGGCGAGCCGTAGGCGATGAGGATAGGGCCCTGCACCGGCCAGCGCAGGCTGCCGTTGGTCTTGAGCCCGCTGTAATAGCCGGGGCTGCTGATCCCAGAGCCTCGCTCGGGTTTGCTGCTGGCCACTTCCTCGGCCGGCTGCTGTTGCTGGGCTGCCTTGTTCTGTTGAGCAGCGAGCCGCTGTTGCTCGGCACGGCGCTGCTCTGCCAGCTTGCGCTGCCGCTCCTGCTCCGCCTTCAGCTTGGCGAGGCGTTCCCGCTCGGCCCGTTCGCGCCGTTCCTGCTCTTCCCGCTGGCGGCGCAGCTCTTCCAGCCGGGCCTTCAAGGTTTTTTCCGCCTTGACCAGCTTGCTCAGTTTCTGTTCGTCATCCTGTACCGATTGCTGCAGCTGGTTGCGCACCTTGGCGCGGCTCTGCTGGCTGGCCAGCAGGCTCTGGTGATGTTGCTGCTGTTCGCTCAGCAGGCTTTGTAGCCGGCTTTCGGTCTCTTTGGTAGCCTGCTGGTTTTTGGCCAGTTTGGTGCGGGTGGCCCGCAGCGCCTCGATGGCTTCGATGCGAGCCTTGTTGAGGTAGTCGTAGTAGTCGAGGGAGCGGCTCAGTTTGGCCGGATCCTGCTGATTGAGCAGCAGTTTGAGGTAATCGTGGTTGCCGGCGGTGAAGGCGCTCTCGGCCTGCTTGGCCAGCAACTGCTTCTGATGGCTGGCCTGCTGTTCCAGATCCAGCTTGTCCTGCTGCAGCCCTACCAGTTTCTGCTGGTTCTCTCTGAGCTGCTGCTTGGTCTGCTCGAGCTTGGCGGCGGCGGCCGAGATGGCCTGCTCATCAGCCTTGAGCTGGGTGTTGAGCTTGGCAAGCTCCTGCTTGCTGAGCTTGATGGTCTGCTGCTGTTCCTTGATCTGGGACTGCATGGCACCGAGCTGCTGGTTGGCAGCCCAAGCCGTGGCCGGCCCGAACGACAGACAAAAAAACAGCGCGCCGGCCAACAGGCCGACGCGACTGGTTTTGGTTGAAATCACTTCGCATCCCCGCATGGGGAAGGATTATTTCAGAATCATCAGGGGCTTGCCAGTCATTTCCGGCGGTACCGGCAGACCCATCAGGGTCAGCATGGTGGGGGCCAGATCGGACAATTTGCCGCCTTCAGCCACTTCGGCCTTGCGACCGAAATAGATGAGCGGAACCGGCAGGTTGGTGTGGGCGGTGTGCGCCTGACCGGTCTCTTCGTCCATCATCTTCTCGGCGTTGCCGTGGTCGGCGGTGATCAGGCACTCGCCACCCACTTCGGCCAGCGCCTCGGTGACGCGACCGATGCAGTGGTCGACTGCTTCACAGGCCTTGACCGCGGCGTCGAACACGCCGGTGTGGCCGACCATGTCGCCGTTCGGGTAGTTGCAGATGATGACGTCGTACTTGCCGCTCTTGATGGCGCCGACCAGCTTGTCGGTCAGCTCTTCGGAGCTCATCTCCGGCTGCAGGTCGTAGGTGGCCACTTTCGGGCTGGCAACGATCTCGCGATCTTCACCAGTGAAGCAGGCCTCTTCGCCGCCGTTGAAGAAGAAGGTGACGTGGGCGTACTTCTCGGTTTCGGAGATGCGCAGCTGGGTCTTGCCCTGCTTGGCCAGCCATTCACCCAGGGTGTTGACCAGCGCGGTCGGCGGGTAGGCACAGGCGGTTTTGATGTCGGCTGCGTACTCGGTCAGCATCACGAAGTTCAGCGCCGGGGTGGCGGTGCGGGCGAAGCCGGTGAAGTCGCTGTCGACGAAGGCGCGGGTGATCTCGCGGGCACGGTCGGCACGGAAGTTCATGAAGATCAGCGCATCGCCATCCTGCATGGGAGCGGCAGCACCGATGCGGGTGGCTTTGACGAATTCGTCGTTCTCGTCGCGAGCGTAGGCGGCGGCCAGGGCTTCGCTGGCGCTGTCGGCGGTGAACTCGCCCTTGCCCAGGGTCATCAGGTCATAGGCTTGCTGCACGCGATCCCAGCGATTGTCGCGGTCCATGGCGTAGTAACGGCCGATCATGGAGGCGAAGCGACCCTTGCCCAGGCGGGCGAACAGGGCATCGAACTGCTCGATGGAGGACTGGGCGGAGCGCGGCGGCACGTCACGGCCATCCAGGAAGGCGTGGAAGTAGATCTGCTCGGCGCCACGCTTGGCGGCCATTTCGATCATGCCCATGATGTGCTCTTCGTGGCTGTGCACGCCACCCGGGGACATCAGGCCCATGATGTGCACGGCCTTGCCCTTGGTCACGGCAGCATCGACCGCCTTGGCCAGTTCGACGTTCTGGAAGAAGTCGCCGTCCTGGATGTCTTTGGAGATGCGGGTCAGTTCCTGATAGACGATGCGACCGGCGCCGATGTTGACGTGGCCCACTTCGGAGTTCCCCATCTGACCATCCGGCAGGCCCACGTCCAGGCCGGAGCCGGAGATCAGGGTGCTGGTGTAGTCACGGGCGAGACGGTCGAGGTTGGGAGTCTTGGCGGCAGCGACGGCGTTGTGCTCTTGCTTGGTGCTGTAGCCCCAACCGTCCATGATGACCAGAACCAAAGGTTTCTTAGCTGTTGACATAAGGCTATGTCCTCTCGGATAGGAATGAATTGCGGGAAGTGAAACTAGCGTAATATTACTACATCTGCCGAAATAGTCACCTGATAGCCAAGCCCCGTCCGGCGGGGGCCGCACGCTGTTGCCGAGCTGTTTCGTCTTTGTCGCCGGCTTGTCGCACCACTCGACGAATCCTCGCCGCAGCGGGCTGAATGCCACTTTTTATGCCGCCGCTTTCCCCCGTCCCCGTCTGGTGGGAGCCCGCTCCCGCTTTGCCGCCAAGATGGCTGATCTTGGCTGGGTCCCCATGTATACTCGGGCACTTGTCTTGGTCCCTGGATAGTAGAAGATGCAAGAGTATTTGGATTTTGCGGCCCGCAACCCGCTGCTGACCGCAGCCTGGTTCGGCCTGGCAGGCACCCTGGTTTACACCACGGTGCGTGCTCGTTTTTCTCCGGTGAAGTCGGTGAACAACCACACCGCAACCCTGCTGATCAACCGTGAAAACGCCACCGTGGTGGATATTCGCAGTCAGGAAGAGTTTGCCAAGGGCCATCTGGCCGGTGCCCAGCACCTGCCGCTCAGCCAGATCCAGAGCAATAATCTGGGCCCGGTTGAAAAGCATAAAGATGCCCCCATCATAGTGGTGTGCGAGTCGGGGATGACCGCTGGTGGCGCGGGTCGCCAATTGAGCAAAGCCGGCTTCAAGCAGGTGTATGTGCTCAGCGGTGGCATGGCCCAGTGGCGTGCAGAGAATCTGCCGGTGACCAAAAAACGCTGATTTAAGGGCCTGCGCCCACCTATTTTCATAAAAGGAATCAAACAAAATGGCTGAAGAGATCAACAACCAGGAAGTACAACCGGAATTCCACATCCAGCGCGTCTACACCAAGGACGTCTCCTTTGAAGCGCCGAATACCCCGCACATCTTCCAGAAAGAGTGGCAGCCGGACGTCAAGCTGGACATGGACACCAAGACCAACATCCTGGCCGACAGCGTCTATGAAGTGGTACTGACCCTGACCGTGACCTGCAAGCTGGAAACCGAAACTGCCTTCCTGTGTGAAGTTCAGCAAGCCGGTATCTTCACCATCGGCAACCTGCCGGAGCCGCAACTGGCTCACTGCCTGGCTGCCTTCTGCCCGAACATCTTGTTCCCGTATGCCCGCGAAGCGGTGTCCAACCTGGTGAGCAAGGGTTCCTTCCCGCAGCTGAACCTGGCACCGGTCAACTTCGATGCCCTGTTTGCCCAGCACATGGCGCAGGCGCAGGCCCAGCAGGCGACTGCGGAAGCCTGATAATGGCCGACCAGATCGCTATCTCGGTCTTGGGGGCGGGGTCTTATGGCTCCGCCCTTGCCATTTCTCTGGCGCGCAACGGTCATCCGACCCTGCTGTGGGGTCACGACCCTGCCCATGTCGCCGAGCTGGAACAAGACCGCTGCAACAAGGCTTTTCTGCCGGATGTCCCTTTTCCTGCCGATCTGCAGCTGACCGCCGATCTGCAACAGGCGGTACAAGCGGCCCCCGTGCTGCTGCTGGTGGTGCCGAGCCATGTGTTCGGCCAGGTGCTGGCCCAGGTCAAACCCTTCCTGCGCCCCGATACCCGTATCGCCTGGGCCACCAAGGGGCTGGAGCCGGACAGCGGCCGTCTGCTGCAAGACGTGGCGCGCGAGGTGCTGGGTGACGAGATGCCGCTGGCGGTCATCTCCGGCCCTACCTTCGCCAAGGAGCTGGCCGCCGGTCTGCCGACCGCCATCTCGGTGGCGTCGACCCACGACGACTTCGCCGACGATCTCTCCCTGCTGCTGCACTGCGGCCGCTCGTTCCGGGTCTATACCAATCCGGACTTCATCGGTCTGCAACTGGGCGGGGCGGTCAAGAACGTCATTGCCATCGGTGCCGGTCTCTCCGACGGGCTGGGTTTTGGCGCCAACGCCAGGACCGCGCTCATCACCCGGGGTCTGGTGGAGATGCAGCGCCTGGGCGCCGCGCTCGGGGCCGACGCCAAGACCTTCATGGGGATGGCCGGGCTCGGGGATCTGGTGCTGACCTGTACCGACAACCAGTCGCGCAACCGTCGCTTCGGGCTGGCCCTCGGGGCCGGCAAGGATGTGAACACTGCCATGGCCGAGATCGGCCAGGTGGTGGAAGGCTATCGCAACACCAAGGAAGTGCATCTGCTGGCGGCCCGCTGTGGCGTCGAGATGCCCATCTGCGAGCAGATCTTCAAGGTGTTGTACGAAGGCAAGAATCCGAAAGAGGCGGCCATCGCCCTGCTGTCGCGAGACAAGAAGGACGAGTGATCCACCCGCTGCAGAATGCAAAAGGCCCCGCCAGCTGGCGGGGCCTTTTCTTTGCGGCAAGGGCAGCAAATCAGTAGTAGGAGTGATCGCCGCGCTGGTGCTCGGTGGCATCCTTGACGCCGTTGAGCTCGCCCGGGAATTTCTCCAGCAGCTGCTTCTCGATCCCCTCTTTCAGGGTGTAGTCGACCATGGAGCAACCGTTGCAACCACCGCCAAACTGCAGGATGGCCAGCTTGTCCTCGGTCAGCTCGACCAGGGTGACCTTGCCGCCGTGACCGGCCAGCATGGGGTTCACTTCGGACATCAACACGTACTCGATACGGTCGATCAGCGGAGCGTCGTCGGCCACTTTGCGCATCTTGGCGTTGGGGGCTTTCAGGGTGAGCTGGGAGCCCATCTGATCGGTGACGAAATCGATGGTGGCATCCACCAGGAAGGGGGCGCTCAGGGGATCGACCAGGCAGTCGAAGCCGCTGAAGGGCAGGTGTTGATCTTCCGGATCGACCGCATCGGGTGGGCAATATGATACGCCGCACTCGGCATTCTGGGTTCCCGGATTGACCACAAACACCCGGATATTGGTGCCATCAGGCTGTTTTTCCAGCAGTTTACGGAAATGGGCCTGGGCGGTGTCGGAAATGCTGATCATCACTATCCTCATAAACCTGAGTGTACGACTAGGGTATTCATGATAACTCTCTTGGCAAGGCTTGGGTAGCATGCCGATGGTTACTTGAGATGCTTGAGGGTACGACAGACGGCCCACACTTCCACCTTTGTGACTCCGCTCTCATGGAGCAAACGGGTGAGATGACCGGCGGTCGCGCCCGTGGTGACCACATCATCGAGCAGCGCCACGTGCTGGTAGGCGTGGGGCCTGATCTGGAAGGCGCCGCGCAGATTGCGCCGCCGCTGGCCGGCACTGAGCCTGGTCTGCTGCGGGGTTGCCCTGACCCGGCGCAGCAGGCGCTTGTCACAAGGAATGCCGATCAGCTCGCTGAGAGTGAGGGCTATCTCTTCCGCCTGATTGAATCCGCGCCACCACTGGCGCCACCAGTGCAGCGGCACTGGAATGATGGCCTCTGGCGGATCGCTGAGATCCAGATGGTCTGCCAGCAGCCGGGCGAGCAGCGGGGCCAGCAGGATCTGGCCGGAATACTTCATCCGGGGGATCAGCATGGGGTAGGGTGGCCGGTAGTCACCGATGACCTGCAGCCGCTCCCAGGGCGGCGGCCTGCGCTGGCAGCGACCGCAGATCGGCAGGCGTTCTTCATGCATTGCCGGCAAGGGGGCTGCACACAAGCGGCAGGTGTGGTCAGCCTGCTGCAGGGCCTGCCGGCACCAGCTGCACAGCAAGGGGTCAACATCGCAAGGCTGCTGGCAGAGCAGGCAGTTGCCCTGCCAGTCGGCGTGGCGGCCGAGGATCGGACTTGCTTTGGCGAGCAACCGCTTTAACATGCTGACCCCAACAGAGTGAACAGGATCTGAGTCTAGATGAGCGTGTCGGTTGAGCGGTTTGGTCAGGGGCCCGATCTGGTGCTGTTGCACGGATGGGGAATGAATGGCGCGGTCTGGCACGGCATTGGGCCGGCCCTGGCGTCTCGCTATCGCGTCCATCTGGTGGATCTGCCCGGCTTTGGCAACAGTCCGCTGGCGGGCGAGGTAGCGTACAGTCTGCCCTGGCTGGCTGAACAGGTGGCAGCCATCCTGCCGGAGCAGTGCCATTTGCTGGGGTGGTCCCTCGGTGGTCTGGTGGCAAGCCAGTTGGCCTTGAGCCATCCCGAGCGACTGCACTCCCTCATCACGGTGGCCAGCTCCCCCTGTTTCATGGCCCGTGACGAATGGCCGGGGATCGCCCCCAAGGTACTGACCGGTTTCAACCAGATGCTGGCAGGGGACTTCAAGCAGACCATCGAACGCTTCCTGGCGATCCAGGCGATGGGTAGCGAACATGCCAGGGATGACATCCGCCAGTTGCGCCACTGGCTGGCGGAGCGGCCCGCTCCCCAGCTGGCGGCGCTGGAGGCCGGACTCGGTTTGCTGGCTGAGGTCGATCTGCGCGATGAGTTGACACCATTGAGCTTGCCTTGGCTGCGGGTCTACGGTCGGCTGGATTCACTGGTGCCCAAGGTATCCATCCCTCTGCTGGACGAGCGTTACCCAAGCAGCCGCAGTGTGGTGCTGGAAAAGGCCTCACATGCACCCTTTATTTCCCATCCACAACAGTTCATTGAAATCATTGAACATTTTGTAGGTTGAAAAATAGCCAATTTGCTTCATTAATCCTCTGGCGTGGCGGATAATTAATCCAGTGTCAGAGGAGAGTTGTCATGCGTATAGATTCAGCATTGAACAGCGGTGTGCAAGGCTTTCAGCGTGCGGAGCAGATTGCCGACAAGGCGTCCAGCCAGATCGCCAGGCTCAATACCCCGAGCGGTGACAAGGTTCAGCTGCCCGAAGAACTGGTGAACCTCAAGAGTGCCGAGGTGCAGGCCGGTGCCTCTGCCAAGGTGATCCAGACCGCCAGCGACATGATGGGAACCCTGATCGACATCCGGGTGTGACATGAACATCAATGTCAGTCTGCCGACCATCATTCCCAACCAGCTGCAACCGCAGACGGAATCGGCACGTACTGACAATCGTCGCGCGGCACTCATCCCCCAGAGCCGCCAGAGCGAGGCTTTCAACGCCGAGTCCGAAGTCGGCTCTCAGAAAGAGAAGTCCAGAGCCAGCCAGGCCAATCCCAATCAGACTTCCCAGCAGGCCCGAGACGGCTCCCAGACCGGCAACCCGCAGGCGGCGATCGACAATCGCTTCGTCGAGGCCGCCGGTGAGGACGGTCAGCGCAACAAGCAGCAGGATCCCAAGCAGCAGGAGCAACAGCAGAAGCAGGAGTTGCAGGTCAAGGAGCTGGCCGACAGGGATCAGGAGGTGCGCACTCACGAGCAGGCACACCAGAGCACCGGTGGTCAGTATGCGGGGAGCCCTACCTATGAGTTTGCCATGGGGCCGGATGGCAAGCGTTACGCGACCGGCGGTGGCGTCTCCATCGACATCGGGACTATCCCCGGCGATCCCAGAGCCACCATCGCCAAGATGCAACAGGTGAGGGCCGCCGCACTGGCGCCTGCCGAACCCTCCTCTCAGGATCTGAGCGTAGCCAGAAGTGCTGCGGCCAAGGAGGCGCAGGCCCGCAAGGCGCTGCTTTCATCCGACCCTGATACCGCCCTGGCTGCTGATGGCAGCGCCAAGACGGGCGTGCTGAACGGCTACATGGAGCAGCGCAACCAGGTTATCGCCCAGCGTTATCAGCAGGCAGTCAAGCCTGCTGCCCAGCAGAACCTGAGCCTGAGCGTCTGAGGTTGCCACCGTATTTCCGCCCGGTTTTTTCCCTCGCGAGCAGGCAATTGCAACTAATCTGAGGGGTAATCCCATCCACGCTCACAGGAGTCGTCATGCACTTTGATGAAGTCAAACCGGAAGATTTTGCCACCTTCTCCCGTGTACCACCGCCGCACCTCCAGATGGAGCAGTTCTTGATGCAGCTCGGTGGGGGCGGTACCGAAGGCACCCATTTCAAGAAGAAGGTGATGTTGGCAGCAGGCTGGAGCCATACCGGCGTGGTCTCCTATGGCAAGTATCCGCAAGAGGCCTGCAAGGCATTCAACCGGCTGCGGGAGGTACTGGCGACCCATCGGGAGGCTGACGCCATTCTGGCCGCACTGGCCCAATGAGGCTGATCAACAGCGGCAAAAAAGCCCCTCGCGGGGCTTTTTGCATTCTGGGGGCTTATTTCTTCAGCTTCGAGAGGGCGGCCGCGAAGGCGTTGCCCATGGCGCCATCGGTCGGGGGGCTCTGACGCGGAGCCTGTTTCGGCTTGGCATTGCCGGTGTGGCGCGGCTCGGCCGGTTTGCGTGCCGGCTGGCCGGCTTTTTCATCCAGACGCATGGTCAGACTGATGCGTTTGCGCGGTACGTCGACTTCCAGCACCTTGACCCGGACGATGTCGCCGGCCTTGACCACCTCGCGGGGATCCTTGACGAAGCGATCGGTGAGGGAGGAGATATGCACCAGCCCGTCCTGATGGACGCCGATGTCGACGAAGGCGCCGAAGTTGGTGACGTTGGTGACCACCCCCTCCAGCACCATCTCGGGCACCAGATCGCTGATTTTCTCCACCCCTTCCTTGAAGGTGGCGGTCTTGAACTCGGGACGCGGGTCGCGGCCTGGCTTGTCCAGCTCACCGATGATATCGGTGATGGTGGGCACCCCGAACTGCTCGTCGGTGTAGTCGGTGGGCTTGAGGGTGCGTAGCAGGCTGCTGTTGCCGAGCAGGCTGTCCACGGTCTGCTCCAGCTTGGCGAGGATCCGCTCCACCACAGGGTAGGATTCCGGGTGTACCGCCGAGCCGTCCAGCGGATTGCTGCCGCCGCGAATGCGCAGGAAACCGGCGCACTGCTCGAATGCCTTGGGCCCGAGCCGGCTTACTTTCAGCAACTGCTGACGATGCTGGAAGGCGCCGTTCTCGTCCCGGTAGGCGACGATGTTCTGGGCCAGGGTCTGGGAGAGGCCGGAAACCCGGTTGAGCAGGGCGACCGAAGCGGTGTTCACATCCACCCCGACCGCGTTCACGCAATCCTCGACTACGGCATCGAGCCGGCGGGCCAGCTGGCTCTGGCCGACATCGTGCTGATACTGACCCACACCTATGCTCTTGGGATCGATCTTGACCAGCTCGGCCAGCGGATCCTGCAGCCGGCGGGCGATGGAGACGGCGCCACGAATGGAGACGTCGAGATCCGGGAACTCCTGGGAGGCGAGCTCGGAGGCGGAGTAGACCGAGGCCCCCGCCTCACTCACCACAATCTTCTGCGCCTTGGCCGCCGGGTAGCGCTCGAACAGATCGCTCACCAGGCGGTCGGTTTCCCGCGAGGCGGTGCCGTTGCCGATGCTGATGAGTTCGACCTTGTGCTTCTGGCACAGCTCGCTCAGGGTCTTGAGACTCTGGTCAACCTGGCGCTTGGGTTCGAACGGATAGATAGTCGCGTGATCGACCAGCTTGCCGGTGGCATCGACCACCGCCACCTTGACCCCGGTGCGGATGCCGGGATCCAGCCCCATGGTGCAGCGCATGCCGGCCGGCGCCGCCATCAGCAGATCCTTGAGGTTCATGGCGAATACCTTGATCGCCTCGTCTTCTGCTGACTCGCGGATGCGGCCGATCAGCTCGGTCTCCATCTGCAAGGAGAGCTTGATCTTCCAGGTCCAGCTCACCACCCCCTGCAGCCACTTGTCGGCCGGGCGGTGTTGCAGGTTGAGCCTGAGGTGATGGGCGATGATCCCTTCGCAGGGGCTGGCGCCCTCATCGTCGCCGGCAACCAGCGCTAGGTTGAGGATCCCCTCGTTGCGGCCACGCAACATGGCCAGCACCCGGTGGGAGGGGGCCTTGTGCAGCGGTTCGTCGTGTTCGAAGTAGTCCTTGAACTTGGCCCCTTCCTGCTCCTTGCCAGCCACCACGCGCGCGCGCAGGGTGGCGTTGTGCCACAGGTAGTCCCGCAGCTTCTCAAGGAGATCGGCCTGCTCGGCGAAGCGCTCCATCAGGATGTAGCGGGCACCGTCGAGGGCAGCCTTGCCGTCGGTGATCCCCTGCTCGGCATTGAGGAAGCGAACCGCCTCCTGCTCGGGATCCTTCAGCGGGTCGCTCAGCAACAGGTCGGCCAGTGGCTCCAGCCCCGCCTCGATGGCCATCTGCCCCTTGGTACGCCGCTTGGGCTTGTAGGGGAGGTAGAGGTCTTCCAGCCGGGTCTTGCTGTCGGCGTCGTTCAGCTCGCGGGCCAGCTCGGGGGTCAGTTTGCCCTGCTCTTCGATGGAGCGCAGGATCACCTGGCGGCGATCCGCCAGTTCGCGCAGGTAGCCGAGGCGGCTCTCCAGGGTACGCAGCTGGCTGTCGTCCAGACCGCCGGTCACCTCTTTGCGGTAACGGGCGATGAAGGGGACGGTGGCGCCTTCGTCCAGCAGGCGAACGGCGGCCTGCACCTGCTCCGGGCGGGCATTCAACTCATCGGCAATCTGATGTTCTATTACGTGGCTTTGCATCGAGGGTCTCTTGGTCGGGTCCTGGTCAACGGGCAGGCGCGAGGCGATGTCGCCGGGCAGGAGTCTGTCCTGGCGGTACTCAAGGTACCTGCCAGGCCACTGCCGCGCGGGCCGGTTGGCGCCGCAAGGCGCCGGGTGTGAGCACTATATGGGGTCGGGCAGCGGGATGCCACCCCGGCTAAAACGACGCTTATCATACCCGGTGGGCGGACATGCTCGGTCCATCCTGGCCTCGTCAGCCGATTTGGCCGTCTGGGCCGGCACTGGTTTATTTGGGATAGCTGATCTCATTGATGTACCAGCAGGCGTCACCGACTGGCGTACGTACTATGGCCTCGTCCCCCACCTCTTTCTTGAGCAGGGCGCGGGCCATGGGGGAGTCGATGGAGATGTAATCCTTGCGCTCGAAGATCTCGTCATAGCCGACGATGCGAAAGCGCTTGGTCTCTCCCTCCTCGTTTTCCACCTCGACCCAGGCACCGAAAAAGACCTTGCCCTCCTGGGCGGGGGAGTAGTCGACGATCCCCAGCTCCTCGAGGCACTTGCGCAGGTAACGGACCCGCCGGTCGATCTCTCGCAGCCGTTTCTTGTTGTATTGGTAGTCGGCATTCTCGCTGCGATCACCGAGGCTGGCCGCCCAGGCCACTTTGCGGGTGGTCTCGGGGCGCTCCTCGCGCCAGAGGAAATCGAGCTCCTGTTTGAGCTTGTTGTAGCCTTCACGGGTGATCAGCTTGGTCTTCATCGGTCGTTACCTGTGTCAGTGGGGCTGATGAGCCTCTTATGGCTCGGCAGATCTTATCCGTTGTCGCCTTGCTGTCGAGCAAAAACTGGGGCGTCTGAGGGGAGGCCTGAGTGGTGAGACGCGGGGTGAAGGGGCGCAAAATCGGCTGAATGGGCAATAACCGGTAACATATTTAGGCTTGGCCGTTACGAGCCCGAGCTCTAGTATTGGCAGCATATCGAGAGGAGAGGCAAGCAATGAGTCAGCAATACAAGGTTCTGGTCGTCGACGATGATTTGAAATTACGTTCCCTGCTGGAGCGCTACCTGACCGAACAGGGGTTCGTGGTTCGGGGCGTCGCCAATGGTGAACAGGCCGACCGCCTGCTGACCCGTGAGAACTTCAGCCTGATGGTGCTGGATTTGATGCTGCCGGGGGAAGACGGCCTCTCCATCTGCCGCCGCCTGCGCGAGGCTGGCAACCAGATCCCGGTGCTGATGCTGACCGCCAAGGGGGATGAGGTGGATCGCATCGTCGGGCTCGAGATGGGTGCCGATGATTACCTGCCCAAGCCGTTCAACCCCCGTGAGCTGCTGGCCCGGATCCGCGCCGTGCTGCGCCGGCACACCGTCGAGTTGCCGGGGGCCCCCTCTACCGCCGAGAAGGTGGTGAGCTTTGGCAGCTATCAGCTCAACCTGGCGACCCGCGAGCTGAGCCGCGATGGTGATCCGGTTGCGCTGACCAGCGGCGAATTTGCCGTGCTCAAGGTGCTGGTGAGCCATCCGCGTGAACCTCTCTCCCGCGACAAGCTGATGAACCTGGCCCGCGGTCGCGAATATACCGCCACCGAGCGCAGCATCGACGTGCAGGTCTCCCGCCTGCGTCGCCTGCTGGAGCAGGACCCGGCGCAGCCCCGTTATCTGCAGACCGTCTGGGGTCTGGGCTATGTGTTCGTGCCGGACGGTGACGGCGAATGAAGAAAGTGAGCAGCATGTTCTCCCGCATGCTCTGGTTTTTGGCCGCCGTGCTGGTGGTCTATCAGTTTGTCTCCTATGCCACCTTCTACAACTATCTGCTGGCGCCGACCGTCAAGCAGATAAGTCACCTGCTGGCCAACCAGGTCAAGCTCATCTTTCCGGTCGAGAGCAACCAGCTGGCGCTGAGTGAAGATGCCGAGGCGCTGGTCTATGTGGCGACCGGCAGCGACATCTATACCCAGACCGAGGCGGAGCAGCACGGGCTCAACGAGTCCAAGCCCTACACCTATCTGGAAGAGAGCATCAGCCGCGAGCTGGGGGGCAAGACCAAGGTCAGGGTCGAGATCCAGGATCACTACATCATCTGGATCCAGCCGCCCCAGGCCAGCAAGGTGTGGGTGCGCATCCCGCTGACCGAGATCGAGGACGACGACATCGAGCCGCTGATCCTCTACATGAGCGTGCTGCTGGTGGTGACCCTGTTCGCCGCCTGGCGCTTTGCCCGCCAGCTAGTGCGGCCGCTGGAGGATCTGGAAGCGGGGGCCGTGGCGGTGGCGCGCGGCAATTTCCCCGATGCGTTGGGGGAGCAGGGATCGCGGGAGGTGCGTCGGCTGACTCGCACCTTCAATCACATGTCGAGCTCCATCAAGGGCCTGATCGAGGAGCGCAACCTGATGATGGCGGGTGTCTCCCACGATCTGCGTACCCCGCTGACCCGTATCCGGCTGGCGACCGAGATGATGTCCTCCGGGGATGAGTATCTCAAGGAGAGCATCAACGCGGACATTGACGAGTCCAATGGCATCATCGATCAGTTCATCGACTACATTCGGCCGGACGAGGGGCTGGATACCCAGCAGATCGACCTGACCCAGCTGATCCACGACAGCTTGCTGGTGCAGACCGATCAGGGATTGGAGGTGGAGCTCGAGTTGCCGGCCGAGGCAGTACGGGTGGCCTGCAACCCCATCAGTATCCGCCGCATCCTCAACAACCTGTCAGGCAATTCGCTGCGCTACGGTGCGAGCCGGCTGCAGGCCGAGCTCAAGGATGATGGTCACTGGGTGCGGCTGCGGCTGTCGGATGACGGCCCCGGCATTCCGGAACAGGATTACTACCGGGTGCTCAAGCCCTTCACCCAGGGTAACGAGGCCCGCACCGGCAGCGGCAGCGGCCTGGGGTTGGCCATCGTCGCCAAGATCGTGTCCCAGCATCACGGCACCATCAGGCTGGGGCGCTCCGAGCTAGGGGGCTTGCTGGTGGAGATCCGGCTGCCCAAGAACCAGCCGCTGGAGTGGATTGATTGAACGAAGGGCGTATCCGTGGATACGCCCTTCGCATGTCAGGCTTGCGGCTCGCTGGTCTTGCGGTAGCGCCTGCCGTATTTCAGCTGCTGGATCAGCAGGGCGGCGACGATGAGCGCCAGCCCGATGGGGGTGGCCGGGTGGATGGTCTCGCCGATCAGCAGGTTGAGCAGCACCAGCGAAGCAAACGGCGAGATGAAGATGAGGTTGCTGATGGGGGCGGTGTTGGTGGCGTGGCGCAGCGCCATCAACCAGAGCACGAAGCCGAAGCCCATCTCGAACAGTCCCACGTAGATGGCGCCGGCCCACCCCTGCCAGGTGGTCATGGCAAAATCGGAGAGCAGCCAGGTCGCAACGACGATAAAGGGCAAACTGATGATGAAGCCCAGCAGCAGGCTGACGATGGGGTCGCCCTGGTTGCGGGTGTTGAGGATCCAGTAGCCAGCCCAGATCAGGGTCGACACCAGCGCCAGCGTGACGCCGAGAGGACTGTCAAACTGCAGACCGAATACATCCCCCCTGGTGGCGATCACCAGCGCGCCGAAGTAGCCGAGCACGATGGCGACCCCGTCGCGGCGGCGCAGCTTCTGACCGAGGAAGGGCACCGCCAGCAGACTGAGGGTGATGGCCCAGGTGTAGTTGAGGGTCTGCGCCTGCTGGGCGGGCAGCAGGTCATACGCCTTGAACAGCAACAGGTAATAGAGGAAGGGGTTGAGCACTCCCAGTGCCAGATAGTAGAGGGGACGACTCTTGATGTAGCCGAGCAGCAGCGGCAGTTTGCCCTGACAGGCCACTATCACCCCCAGCGTCAGGGTCGAGGTGCAGGCCGCGACCAGCAGTAATTGCACCGGTTCAAAGTAGGCGAGGGAGATCTTGAAGGCGCTGGCGACCGTCGACCAGAGGGCGACGGCGCAGAGTCCATATTGATAGGCTTTTTTCTGATCTTTGAGCATGGGGTGTCGTTCCGATGACGAAGGCCGGCGCACAGTCTACCAGCCTGTTTGCAACATTGTCGTTACCCCTGCCAGGCAAGGGCTTGCCCAGCCGTTGGCGAGATCCATCTGTCACATAAAATTGCGCACAATCTGTTCGCCTTCTCTTGCGCAAATTGAAAAAATCCGTATAATCCCCTCCGCTTACCCATGAGGTAAGCCAGACGATATGTCTGTTTGCTGAGTTTCCCGCTTGCGGGGGCCAGCCATACAGTCCTCCCGATATGGGAGGAAACGTGAAAAATCACACCTCTGGCGGGAGTAATCTCGGTCGGGCGGTGTTGATTTATGTTCTTTTATCTATTGGAGCTCTGTCAATGCAGAACCAAAGAATCCGTATCCGCCTGAAGGCTTTTGATCATCGCCTGATCGATCAATCCACTGCGGAAATCGTTGAAACTGCAAAGCGCACCGGCGCGCAGGTTCGCGGTCCTATTCCGCTGCCGACTCGCAAAGAGCGCTTCACCGTCCTGATCTCCCCGCACGTCAACAAAGATGCGCGTGATCAGTACGAGATCCGCACTCACAAGCGTCTGGTAGACATCGTTGAGCCGACTGACAAGACCGTTGACGCCCTGATGCGTCTGGATCTGGCAGCTGGTGTAGACGTCCAGATCAGCCTGGGTTAATTACGGAAAGAGGTTGATAACAATGACAATCGGTCTTGTAGGTCGCAAAGTGGGTATGACTCGCATCTTCACTGAAGATGGCGTTTCTATCCCGGTGACTGTTATCGAAGTTGAAGCTAACCGTGTAACTCAGGTCAAATCTGTAGAAACCGACGGCTACAACGCTATTCAGGTTACCACTGGCGCCAAGAAAGCCAGCCGTGTAACCAAGCCGGAAGCTGGCCACTTCGCCAAAGCTGGTGTAGAAGCCGGTCGCGGTCTGTGGGAATTCCGCCTGAACAACGGTGAAACTTTCACTGTTGGTAGCGAGCTGAAAGTAGATCTTCTCGCTGACGTTAAGCTGGTAGACGTTACCGGCACATCCAAGGGTAAAGGTTTTGCCGGTACTGTTAAGCGCTGGAACTTCCGCACCCAGGATATGACCCACGGTAACTCTCTGTCCCACCGTGTACCTGGCTCCATCGGTCAAAACCAGACCCCGGGCCGTGTATTCAAGGGCAAAAAGATGGCTGGTCACATGGGTGCTGAGCGTGTAACGACTCAGAACCTGGAACTGGTTCGTGTTGACGCTGAACGCAACCTGCTGCTCATCAAAGGCGCAGTACCGGGTGCAACCAACGGCAACGTGATCGTTAAACCTGCCGTCAAAGCGTAACGTCTGAGGAGATAGTAATGGAATTGGTAATGAAAGACGCCAAGAGCGCTCTTGAAGTTTCCGAGACTACCTTCGGGCGCGAATTCAACGAAGCTCTGGTTCACCAGGTTGTCGTTGCTTATGCCGCTGGTGCCCGTCAGGGTACTCGTGCGCAGCTGACTCGCTCTGAAGTGTCTGGTGGCGGCAAAAAGCCGTGGCGTCAGAAGGGTACTGGTCGTGCCCGTGCTGGCTCCATCCGTTCGCCCATTTGGCGTTCCGGTGGTGTGACTTTTGCAGCTAAGCCGCAAGATCACAGCCAGAAAGTAAACAAGAAGATGTACCGCGGCGCTATCCGTAGCATCCTGTCCGAGCTGGTACGTCAAGAGCGCCTGATCGTTGTTGAGAAGTTCGGCATCGAAGCTCCGAAGACCAAAGAACTGATCGCCAAGCTGAAAGAAATGGAACTGACCGACGTTCTGATCGTGACTGCTGAAGTCGATGAGAACCTGTTCCTGGCTGCTCGTAACCTGTACAAAGTTGACGTGCGTGACGTTGCCGGTATCGACCCGGTCAGCCTGATCGCTTTCGACAAGGTTCTGATGACTGCTGACGCAGTTAAGCAAATCGAGGAGATGCTGGCATGATCCGTGAAGAGCGTCTGCTGAAAGTTCTGAAGGCTCCGCACATCTCTGAAAAGAGCACCATGGTCGCAGAAAAGCAGAACACTATCGTGTTCAAAGTTGCTGTTGATGCCACCAAGGCGGAAGTCAAAGCTGCAGTTGCGAAACTGTTCGAGGTCGAAGTTGAGACCGTCCGTACCCTGAACATGAAGGGTAAGACCAAGCGCGCAGGTGCACGCGTAGGCCGTCGTTCCGATTGGAAAAAGGCTTATGTGACCCTGAAAGCTGGTCAGGACATCGACTTCATGGGCGCAGCCGAGTAAGAGGAGTTCTGAAAAATGGCAATCGTTAAGTGCAAGCCTACTTCTCCGGGCCGCCGCCACGTCGTCAAGATCGTCAACCAAGACCTGTACAAGGGCAAGCCCTTTGCAGCTCTGCTGGACAAGAAAGACAAGTCCGGTGGTCGTAACAACAACGGCCGCATCACCACCCGTCACATCGGCGGTGGTCACAAGCAACACTACCGTATCGTCGACTTCAAGCGCGACAAAGACGGTATCCCGGCCAAAGTAGAGCGCCTGGAATACGATCCTAACCGTACCGCAAACATCGCCCTGGTGCTGTATGCAGACGGTGAGCGTCGTTACATCCTGGCTCCGAAAGGCCTGAAAGCTGGTGATGCAATCGCTTCTGGTGCTGATGCCGCAATCAAGGTAGGTAACACCCTGCCGATGCGCAACATCCCGGTCGGTTCTACCGTTCACGCTGTTGAGATGAAGCCTGGTAAAGGTGCCCAGCTGGCTCGTTCCGCTGGTACTTTCATCCAGATCCTGGCTCGTGAAGGTAACTATGTAACTCTGCGTCTGCGTTCCGGCGAAGTACGTAAAGTTCTGGCCGAGTGCCGCGCCACCATCGGTGAAGTTGGTAACTCCGAGCACATGCTGCGTCAACTGGGTAAAGCCGGTGCAAACCGCTGGCGTGGTATTCGTCCGACCGTTCGCGGTATGGCGATGAACCCGGTCGACCACCCGCACGGTGGTGGTGAGGGTCGCAACAAGGGCATGCAGCCTGTGTCCCCATGGGGCCAGAAGGCTAAAGGCTTCAAGACCCGTAAGAACAAGCGTACCGACAAGTACATCGTACGTCGTCGTAACAAGTAATTGTTAACATAGAGGAATCACCATGCCACGTTCTCTCAAGAAGGGTCCATTTATTGACCTGCACTTGCTGAAGAAGGTAGAGAAAGCGGTGGAAAGCGGGGATAAAAAGCCGGTTAAGACCTGGTCCCGTCGTTCAATGATCATCCCGAACATGATCGGTTTGACCATCGCTGTCCATAATGGTCGTCAGCACGTTCCGGTTTTCGTTACCGAAGAAATGATCGGTCACAAACTGGGTGAATTCGCACCGACTCGTACTTATCGCGGCCATGCTGCTGATAAGAAGGCTAAGAAGCGCTAAGGGATAAATGATGGAAGCTATCGCTAAACACCGTTATGCCCGTACTTCTGCCCAGAAAGCTCGTCTGGTAGCCGATCAAGTACGTGGTCTGTCCGTAGACAAGGCTCTGAACATCCTGACCTTCAGCCCGAAAAAGGCTGCAGCTCTGGTGAAGAAAGTGCTGGAATCTGCCATTGCAAACGCTGAGCACAACGAAGGCGCCGATATCGACGCGCTGCGTGTTGCTACTATCATGGTCGACGAAGGTCCCTCCATGAAGCGCATCCGTCCGCGTGCCAAAGGTCGTGCGGATCGTATCCTCAAGCGTACCGCTCACATCACCGTAGTGGTATCCGACGCTAAGGCTGGGAGATAAGCAATGGGTCAGAAAGTACATCCTAATGGCATTCGCCTGGGTATTACCAAGCCTTGGAATTCTACCTGGTTCGCGAACACCAAAGACTTCGCTGACAACCTGTACAGCGATTTTCAAGTACGCCAGTTCCTGACCAAGGAACTGAAAAACGCGTCCTTGTCCAAGATCACCATCGAGCGTCCGGCCAAGAGCATCCGTGTGACCATTCACACCGCTCGTCCGGGTGTTGTGATCGGTAAGAAAGGCGAAGACGTTGAGAAACTGCGCAAAGCTGTAGCCGCAATTGCTGGCGTGCCTGCTCAGATCAACATTTCCGAAGTCCGCAAGCCGGAGCTGGATGGCAAACTGGTTGCCGACAGCATCACTTCCCAGCTGGAGCGTCGTGTAATGTTCCGTCGTGCTATGAAGCGCGCCGTACAGAACGCAATGCGCCTGGGTGCCAAGGGCATCAAAGTGGAAGTTTCCGGTCGTCTGGGCGGTGCTGAAATCGCGCGTACCGAATGGTACCGTGAAGGTCGTGTGCCGTTGCACACCCTGCGTGCCGACATCGACTACGCAACTTCTGAAGCCCACACCACTTACGGTGTGATCGGCGTTAAAGTTTGGATCTTCAAGGGCGAAGTTCTGGGCGGTCTGGCTGCTGTTAATGCCGCTGCTGCTCAAGAGCAAGCTCCTGCAAAGCCCAAGCGTGACAACAAGCGCCGCGCTGCTAAGTAAGGAGATTCGGTAAATGTTGCAACCAAAGCGTACTAAATTCCGCAAGACCCACAAGGGTCGTAACCGCGGTCTGGCCAACTCTGGTAACGAAGTATCCTTCGGTACCTTTGGCCTGAAGGCGACATCCCGTGGTCAACTGACTGCTCGTCAAATCGAAGCAGCCCGTCGTGCCATGACCCGTCACGTTAAGCGTCAAGGCAAGATCTGGATCCGTGTGTTCCCGGACAAGCCCATCACCGAAAAGCCCCTCGAAGTTCGTATGGGTAAAGGTAAGGGTAACGTGGAATACTGGGTTTGCCCGATCCAGCCTGGCAAGGTTCTGTACGAGATGGATGGTGTACCTGAGGCTCTGGCGCGTGAAGCGTTTGCCCTGGCCGCAGCTAAGCTGTCCGTTCAGACCACTTTCGTAATTAAGACGGTGATGTGATGAAAGCCCAAGATCTGCGTCAAAAGAGCGTCGAAGAACTGAACCAGGAGCTGCTGGGTCTGCTGCGTGAGCAATTCAACATGCGCATGCAAGCTTCCACCGGCCAGCTGGCTCAGACTCACACTCTGAAACAAGTGCGTCGTGACGTCGCACGTATCAAGACTGTACTGACTGAGAAGGCAGGTGCGTAATGACTGACAAGATCCGTACTCTGCAAGGTCGTGTAATCAGCGACAAGATGGACAAGTCCATCACTGTTGCTATCGAGCGCAAGGTAAAGCACCCGATCTACGGTAAGATCATCAAGCGCACTACCAAGCTGCACGTACATGATGAAAACAACGAATGCAAAGCTGGCGACCTCGTGGAAATCCGCGAATGCCGCCCGCTGTCCAAGACCAAGTCCTGGACCCTGGTTGCCGTTGTAGAAAAGGCCTAATCGGTACTTTGTAGTCCAAACGGCCCCTTAGCGGGGCCGTTTGTTTTTTAGGCTACCTTTTCTAAAAATCCTGTGTTATAGTTTCGCGCCTTTTGAAGGCAGCCAGATCCCGAGAGGGATAAGAAGTAAACAAAGCGGAGCACTAAGATGATCCAGATGCAAAGTATGCTGGGTGTTGCCGACAACTCCGGCGCTCGCAGTGTAATGTGTATTAAGGTTCTGGGTGGTTCGCACCGCCGTTACGCCGGCATCGGCGACATCATCAAGGTTTCCATCAAGGAAGCCATTCCTCGCGGTAAAGTGAAGAAAGGTGATGTGTATAACGCGGTGGTCGTACGCACCCGTAAAGGCGTTCGTCGTCCGGACGGCTCTGTCATCCGTTTCGACAACAATGCGGCTGTGTTGCTTAACAACAACCAACAGCCAATCGGTACTCGTATTTTTGGCCCGGTGACTCGTGAACTGCGTAATGAGAAGTTCATGAAGATTGTGTCCCTGGCACCCGAAGTACTGTAAGGAGTCGAACGATGGCAGCTAAAATCCGTCGCGAAGACGAAGTGATTGTTCTTACCGGCAAAGACAAGGGCAAGCGTGGCAAAGTCACTCAAGTCCTGATTGCAAAAGGTAAGGTAATCGTGGAAGGCATCAACCAGGTGAAGAAACACCAGAAGCCGGTACCCGCACTGGGTCAGGCTGGCGGTATCGTCACCAAAGAAGCCCCCATCGATGTATCTAACGTAGCGCTGTTCAACTCTGCCACTGGCAAGGCTGACCGCGTTGGTTTCCGGATTGAAGACGGCAAAAAAGTCCGTTTCTTCAAATCCACCGGCGAACTTGTGAAGTAATTGGAGTTTAACGATGGCGAAACTGCATGATTACTACAAATCCGATGTAGTAAATGAACTGTCCAAACAGTTCGGTTACAAGACTATCATGCAAGTCCCTCGGATCGAGAAAATCACCCTGAACATGGGTGTTGGTGAAGCGATCTCTGACAAGAAATTGCTGGAAAATGCTGCTGCCGATATGGCTGCCATTTCCGGTCAGAAGCCGCTGATCACCAAAGCTCGCAAATCTGTTGCGGGCTTCAAGATTCGTGAAGGCTACCCGATAGGTTGTAAAGTAACCCTGCGTGGCGAGCGTATGTGGGAGTTCCTGGAACGGCTGATTTGCATCTCCGTACCGCGTATCCGTGACTTCCGTGGCCTGAACGCTAAAGCGTTCGACGGTCGTGGTAACTACTCCATGGGCGTGCGTGAGCAAATCATCTTCCCGGAAATCGACTATGACAAGGTCGATCGCGTCCGTGGTCTGGATATCACCATCACCACTTCCGCGAATACCGATGAAGAAGGCCGTGCTCTGCTGGCTGCCTTTAACTTCCCATTCCGCAAGTAAGGTTAGGGTTATGGCTAAAACTTCCATGAAAGCACGTGAAGCAAAGCGTGCGAAGCTGGTAGCCAAGTTCGCCTCCAAGCGAACCGAGCTGAAAGCTATCATTGTTGATATGAACGCTTCTGAAGAAGCGCGTTGGGATGCTGTCCTGCAACTGCAACAGCTGCCCCGTGATTCCAGTCCGTCCCGCCAGCGTAACCGTTGCAATATTACTGGTCGTCCGCACGGTTTCCTGCGCAAGTTTGGCCTGTCTCGCATCAAGGTGCGTGAGCATGCCATGAAGGGCGAAATTCCGGGCCTGAAGAAGGCTTCTTGGTAACGAATCTCGGGAGTTAGACTTATGAGCATGCAAGATCCGATCGCGGATATGCTGACCCGCATCCGTAACGGTCAGGCGGCGAGCAAAGTTGCGGTTTCCATGCCTTCTTCCAAGCTGAAAGTGGCTATCGCCAAAGTGCTGAAAGAAGAAGGTTACATCACTGGCTACTCCGTAGCTGGTGACGTGAAGCCGGAACTGGAAATTGAACTGAAATATTTCCAGGGCAAGCCAGTTGTAGAACTGATCCAACGCGTGAGCCGTCCCGGCCTGCGTATTTACAAGCGCACTACTGATCTGCCGAAAGTTATGGGCGGTCTCGGTGTTGCTATCGTGTCCACGTCTAAAGGTGTGATGACTGACCGTGCTGCCCGCAAAGCAAGCATGGGCGGTGAGATCATCTGCTACGTCGCTTAATAGGAGGTAGGAAATGTCTCGTGTTGCTAAGGCACCCGTCACTATTCCTGCTGGCGTAGAGGTGACTCTGAACGGCCAGGAACTGTCCATCAAAGGTGGTAAAGGTTCCCTGGTTCGCTCTATTCACGCCGGTGTAGAAGTGACCAAAGAAGACAATGTACTGAAGTTCGCCCCGCGCGACGGCATCGCTGGTGCTGACGCTCAGGCCGGTACTGCCCGTGCATTGGTCAACAACATGGTAATCGGTGTTACCCAAGGCTTCGAGCGCAAGCTGCAGCTGGTTGGTGTAGGTTATAAAGCCTCCATCAAGGGCAATGCTGTTGCGCTGGCTCTGGGCTTCTCTCACCCGGTAGAGCATGCGCTGCCGGCTGGTGTCACCGCTGAGTGCCCGACTGCCACAGAAATCGTTCTGCGTGGTGTCGACAAGCAGCTGGTTGGCCAAGTCGCCGCCGATATCCGTGCTTACCGCGCTCCGGAGCCCTACAAGGGCAAGGGTGTACGCTATGCCAACGAGCAAGTGCGTACTAAAGAAGCTAAGAAGAAGTAAGGTAACACTATGGACAAGAAAGCAGCTCGTCTCCGTCGTGCTACTCGTGCTCGGAAAAAGATGCAGGAACTGGGAGCTACCCGTCTGGTTGTTCACCGTACCCCGCGTCATATCTATGCGCAGGTTATTGCAGCCAACGGTTCCGAAGTTCTGGCCTCTGCTTCCACAGTAGAGAAAGCCATCAGTGAAGCTATTAAATACACCGGTAACGCTGATGCAGCGACCGCGGTAGGTAAAGCAATCGCTGAGCGTGCTATTGCCAAAGGCGTTCAGAACGTATCTTTCGATCGTTCCGGTTTCAAGTATCACGGTCGCATCGCTGCTCTGGCAGCTGCTGCACGTGACGCTGGTCTTCAGTTCTAAGCTAGGAGTCGAAGATGGCTAAAGTCGAATCTCAAGCCGGCGAACTGCAAGAAAAGCTGATTGCAGTAAACCGTGTTTCGAAAACTGTTAAAGGTGGTCGTATCATGTCCTTCACCGCGTTGACCGTGGTGGGTGATGGTAACGGCCGTGTAGGTTACGGTTACGGTAAAGCCCGTGAAGTTCCGGCCGCTATTCAAAAAGCGATGGAACAGGCTAAGCGTAACCTGAACAAGGTTGAGCTGAACAACGGCACTCTGCACCACCCGGTGCGCGGTGTTCACTCCGGTTCCACCGTGTTCATGAAGCCGGCCTCCCAAGGTACTGGTATCATTGCAGGCGGCGCCATGCGTGCTGTTCTGGAAGTTGCTGGTATCCACAACGTGCTGGCCAAGACCTACGGTTCCACCAACCCAATCAACGTTGTTCGCGCAACTGTCGACGCTCTGGTACAGGGTCAATCCCCGGCCCAGATCGCTGCCAAGCGTGGTCTGCGCGTTGAAGAAATTCTGGGGTAATGCGACATGGCTAACACTGTAAAAGTAACTCAAACTCGCAGCTCTATCGGCCGTCTGCCAAAGCACAAGGCGACTCTGCGTGGTCTGGGTCTGCGTCGCATTGGTCACACCGTTGAGCTGGAAGATACTCCCTGCGTACGCGGCATGATCAACCAGGTTTATTACATGGTTAAGGTGGAGGGCTAAGCATGCGTCTGAATACTCTGTCTCCGGCCGCTGGCTCCAAGCGCGTTAAGCACCGTCCGGGCCGTGGTATCGGTTCTGGTCTGGGCAAGACCGGTGGTCGTGGTGTTAAAGGTCAAACCTCTCGTTCCGGTGGCGGCAAAGTCCGCAACGGTTTCGAAGGCGGCCAGATGCCTTTGAAAATCCGTCTGCCGAAGTTCGGTTTCTTCTCCCGCAAATCTTTGGTTTCTGCCGAAGTGCGCTTGAACGAAATCGCCCTGGTAGAAGGTGATGTGGTCGACGTGAGCACTCTGAAGCAAGCCGGTGTTATTACTAAAAACATCGTGTTCGCTAAAGTTGTTCTGTCTGGCAACATTGACCGTGCTGTGACCGTTCGTGGTCTGTCCGTCACCAAAGGTGCACGTGCAGCCATCGAGGCCGCTGGCGGTAAAATCGAGGAATAATCAGTACAATGGCTAAGAAACCAGGATTGGATGTTAAAGCACAGGGTGGTCTGAGTGAACTGAAGAGCCGTCTGCTCTTCGTTCTCGGGGCGATTATCGTTTTCCGTGCAGGCTCTTATGTGCCGATTCCTGGTATTGACGCCGCCGTACTGGCCGAGTTGTTCCAACAACAGAAGGGCACCATCATTGAGATGTTCAACATGTTCAGTGGTGGTGCACTCTCGCGTGCTTCTATTCTTGCGCTGGGGATCATGCCGTACATTTCGGCGTCGATCATTATCCAGCTGCTGACTGTGGTTCACCCCGCTCTTGCTGAACTCAAGAAGGAAGGTGAATCCGGCCGTCGCAAGATTAGCCAATATACCCGTTGGGGCACGCTGGTTTTGGGAACGTTCCAGGCCATTGGTATTGCAACCGGTCTGCCGAATATGATGCAAGGACTCGTGACTCATCCGGGTTTGGGCTTCTATTTCACGGCCGTTGTGAGTCTGGTCACCGGTACCATGTTCTTGATGTGGTTGGGTGAGCAGATTACCGAGCGTGGGATTGGTAATGGTATCTCGTTGATTATCTTCACAGGTATCGTTGCTGGTCTGCCTCATGCCATTGGCGCTACGGCCGAACAGGCACGTCAAGGGGAATTGCACATCCTGCTGTTGTTGTTGCTGGGCTTGATTGTTTTCGCAGTGACTTACTTTGTGGTGTTCGTGGAGCGTGGTCAGCGTCGTATCGTCGTTAACTATGCCAAGCGTCAACAAGGCCGCCAGGTATTTGCCGCGCAAAGCACACACCTGCCGTTGAAAGTGAATATGGCCGGTGTGATTCCTGCGATTTTCGCATCCAGCATCATCCTCTTCCCAGGGACCATTACCTCTTGGTTTGGTCAGGGCGAGGGCAAGATCGCTGATATCCTGCAACAGGTCTCTATGGTCCTGCAGCCGGGTCAGCCCTTGTATGAGATGCTCTATGCAGCAGCCATTATCTTCTTCTGCTTCTTCTATACCGCGCTGGTGTTCAACCCCCGCGAGACAGCAGACAACCTGAAGAAGAGTGGAGCCTTTATCCCGGGGATCCGCCCGGGCGAGCAGACAGCACGTTATATCGATAAGGTTATGACTCGCCTGACATTGGCAGGTGCACTCTATATAACCTTTATCTGTCTGGTACCCCAGTTCTTGATGACTGCCTGGAACGTACAGTTCTACTTCGGTGGCACTTCGCTGCTGATTATCGTGGTAGTTATCATGGACTTCATGGCTCAGGTTCAGACCCATATGATGTCTCATCAATATGGTGATGTCCTGAGGAAGGCCAACCTGAAGGGCTACGGCCGCTAAAGGTCGGCGTAGTTACGGAGTTAAGCAATGAAAGTTCGTGCTTCCGTTAAGGCAATCTGCCGTAACTGCAAAATCATCAAGCGTCACGGTGTGGTGCGTGTGATTTGCAGCGAGCCAAAGCATAAACAGCGCCAAGGCTAATTTTTTACGGTTAGTACTTGCAACAAATAGTTGTGCTGGCTAATATAGCCAGCCAACTTTTGTTGTGTATTGGTTGACCGCCACGTATCCGCTCACGGGCTTTGTGGTGGTCGTAATCTACTATATGTAGGAGTGAATAGTGGCCCGTATCGCTGGCATTAACATTCCTGACCATAAGCATGCAGTCATTGCTTTGACTGCTATTTATGGCGTCGGTCGTACCCGCTCCAAGGCCATCTGTGCCGCAGCCGGTATCGCTGAGAATGTGAAAATTAAAGACCTGGACGAAGCTCAGATCGAGAGTCTGCGTGAACAAGTAGGTAAATTCACCGTTGAAGGTGACCTGCGTCGTCAGATTTCCATGAACATCAAGCGATTGATGGATCTGGGTTGCTACCGTGGTTTGCGTCACCGTCGTAGCCTGCCTGTTCGTGGTCAACGTACCAAGACCAACGCTCGTACCCGTAAGGGTCCGCGCAAGGCTATCAAGAAGTAACGGGAAGGTAGAAAATGGCTAAAACTCCGACTCGTGCTCGCAAGCGCGTTAAAAAGCAAGTGAGCGACGGTATTGCGCACGTTCATGCATCTTTCAACAACACAATCGTGACCATTACTGACCGTCAGGGCAATGCTCTGTCATGGGCTACCTCTGGTGGTTCAGGTTTCCGTGGTTCCCGTAAGTCCACTCCGTTTGCTGCCCAGGTAGCTGCTGAGCGTGCTGGTGAGATCGCCAAAGAATACGGCGTGAAGAACCTGGAAGTCATGGTCAAAGGTCCGGGTCCCGGTCGTGAGTCTTCCATCCGCGCTCTGAACGCGGCTGGTTTCCGCATCACTAACATTACTGATGTGACTCCGATCCCGCACAACGGTTGTCGTCCTCCCAAGAAGCGCCGCGTGTAACGCTGTAGCTACTTGGTCTAGGATTGTTGGAGAAAGAAGATGGCAAGATATATCGGTCCTAAGCTTAAGCTTAGCCGTCGTGAGGGCACCGACCTCTTCCTGAAGTCTGGTGTTCGTGCGATTGATTCTAAGTGCAAGATTGACACCGTTCCTGGTCAACACGGTGCGCGTAAAGCGCGTCTGTCTGACTACGGTGTTCAGCTGCGCGAGAAACAAAAAGTTCGTCGTATCTACGGCGTATTGGAAAAACAGTTCCGCAACTACTACCGCGACGCTGCCCGTCAAAAGGGTAACACCGGTGAAAACCTGTTGCAGCTGCTGGAAGGTCGTTTGGACAACGTTGTTTACCGTATGGGCTTCGGTGCTACCCGTGCTGAATCTCGTCAGCTGGTGAGCCACAAGGCCATCATGGTCAACGGTCGCGTTGTGAACATTCCTTCTTTCCAGGTTTCCCCTGAGGACGTGATCTGCGTTCGTGAGAAGGCTAAGAAGCAAGCGCGTATCAAAGCATCCCTCGAGGTTGCTGGTCAGCGCGAGAAGCCGACTTGGGTAGAGGTTGATGCCGCTAAAATGGAAGGTGCTTTCAAGCGTCTGCCAGAGCGTTCCGACCTGTCTGCCGACATTAACGAACAGCTGATCGTCGAGCTTTACTCCAAGTAAAGCTAGCTTCTAAAGAGAGGACACAATGCTGGGTTCTGTAACAGATTTTCTTAAACCGCGGCTAGTTGACATCGAGCAAGTTAGCCCGACTCATGCGAAAGTGACTCTCGAGCCACTTGAGCGTGGCTTTGGTCACACGCTGGGTAATGCCCTGCGTCGTATTTTGCTGTCTTCTATGCCCGGTTGTGCAGTTACTGAAGTCGAAATTGACGGGGTACTGCATGAGTACAGCAGCAAAGAAGGTGTACAGGAAGACATTCTTGAAATCCTGCTCAACCTGAAAGGTATCGCTGTGAAGCTGGAAGGCAAGGACGAGGTAACTCTGTCCCTGACCAAGTCTGGAACAGGCCCCGTTACCGCTGGTGATATCACTCACGGTGATGAAGTCGAGATCGTAAACCCGGAGCACGTAATCTGCCACCTGACTGGCGCCAACGCTGAAATCAGCATGCGCCTGAAAGTTCAGCGCGGTCGTGGTTATGTGCCTGCTTCTGCTCGTGTTCACAACGATGATGAAGAGCGTCCTATTGGTCGCCTGCTGCTGGACTCCGCGTTCAGCCCCATCGTTCGTATTGCCTACAACGTTGAGGCAGCACGTGTGGAGCAGCGTACCGACTTGGACAAGCTGGTCATCGACATGGAGACCAATGGTACTCTGGATCCTGAAGAAGCCATCCGTCGTTCTGCCACTATTCTGGCTGAGCAACTGGAAGCCTTCGTGGATCTGCGCGATGTCAGCGTGCCCGAGAAGAAAGAAGAGAAACCCGAGTTTGATCCGATTCTGCTGCGTCCTGTCGATGATTTGGAGCTGACAGTTCGTTCTGCGAACTGTCTGAAGGCAGAAGCTATCCACTATATTGGTGATCTGGTACAGCGTACCGAAGTTGAGTTGCTTAAGACTCCTAACCTCGGTAAGAAGTCCCTGACTGAGATCAAGGACGTGTTGGCCTCCCGTGGTCTGTCTCTTGGCATGCGCCTCGAGAATTGGCCGCCCGCCAGCATCGCTGACGAGTAATCCAGATTACGGGTTTCACAGATTTAGTTAGAAGGATAAGGTCATGCGCCATCGTTTGAGTGGTCGTCAACTGAACCGGAACAGCAGCCATCGTCAGGCTATGTTCCGCAACATGGCCAGCTCCCTGGTTCGTCATGAGATCATCAAGACGACTCTGCCTAAGGCAAAAGAGCTGCGTCGTGTAGTTGAACCGCTGATCACCCTTGCCAAGACTGATAGCGTTGCTAATCGTCGCCTGGCATTTGCCCGTACTCGCGATAACGCGATCGTGGCTAAGCTGTTCAATGAACTGGGCCCGCGCTACCTGGAGCGCGCCGGCGGTTATACTCGCATTCTGAAATGCGGTTTCCGTGCAGGCGATAACGCCCCTATGGCTTACATTGAGCTGGTAGACCGCCCGGCCGCTGCTGAAGCAGTTGCTGAGTGATAAAGAAAAAGCCGGGCTTGTCCCGGCTTTTCTTTTAATGGATTCTGATACTGCCTCAACTGCCTCAACTGCCTCAACTGCCTCAACTGCCTCAACTGCCTCAACTGCTTACTCTTGATCGTGTAGTTCCTTATATAGGTAGGTATTCCTTATCATCGAATGATGATCTTCCATTCACCTGGTACAGAAAAAGCCAGCCGGTGGTATGAGCTGCTCGCAGAGGAGGGCTAATTTAGGGCTCTGTCCCAGTTATGTGTTGAAAGGCTAATCTTGAAGTAGGTCATCACCTTG